>DATEIL010000038.1:0-7488 GCA_035279085.1 Nitrososphaera sp. | reverse complement strand
TACACTTTGGTTATATCGCAATCTATGTAGCACAGATGTGCGCCCTGCGGCAAGTAAGAAAAGTGAAACCCTCTTGATCTAATGGGATCGGTTTCGATCTCATTTTGTTGTTTATGTCTCTGTCTCTTTTTCTTTCAGAGCCTTTTGGGCGTCATCTTCTCCCTGCCTTATTAGCTTCCTTATGGTAGCGATTGAAAAATCAGCGTCTTCAAAAAGGAAAGGGACATCTTCATTCCTTTCTATCCTAGTTATCTCGTCGATGATTGCGCCCCGCGCATCGGCTATCTGGTGGTATTCGGGTTCTATGTTTCTGAATCTTTCATGCAGTTCTTCGCTGAGCTGAGCATTGCTTATGATATCATGCATTTCTCTAAGAAGCAATAGATATTTCGAAATGACCTTCGACATTCTGACATTCTGATCTGTCTTGTCGGTGTGCATGATGTCTCTGGCTCGGTGCCAGGCATCGAACAGATTCTCCGGGAGTTGTTCCTGAACATGCGGAAACAAATTAACTATGTATACTCTCTTGTCGCGCTTGGGTGAAGCATCGATCACTTCCCTCAAAGGAGTGTTGCTAAGAAGGGCGCCATCCCACAGGTACTTGCCGTCTTTTTCGGTCCACCTTATGCCATAAAATGGAAACCCTGCACACGCTACCAAGTGCTCTGCGTCGATGTTCGCAGTCATGCTATCGAATATTACGGGCTCGCTTTTCTTTACGTCGGTACAGGTCACAACTAGCCGCGGCAGATTCTTCTGATTCAGCTTTGTAAAATCGACGTATTTTTGCAAGGTGTTTTTCATGGCGGCAAGATCGTAGAGGTATGGCCATGTGTACTGAAAAAAGCCGCTGGCAATATTGATACTTGGTGCAGTAAACCATATTGGGGAAAAGAATTTGGGATTGCCATAAAGTGCGCCAAAGGATGACGACATGACTGCTCTTAGATAATCAGGCATGCCAGATGGCGTAATGGTTTCCGCGACTTCCAGCCAGAAAGCCTCAAGATCCTTTTCTGGATGATCCGTCATTGAGCCGGCCACTATGCCCGCGTTGATAGCGCCCACGGAAGTTCCGGCGACTATGTCAAATTTTATGCCATGATTGACAAGCGTCTTGTATACGCCACATTCGTAAGCTCCAAGCGAGCCTCCACCTTGCATTACCAGAACAGTTTCAGGCTCTATTTTTTGTCTATGTCTAACCTTTAATTCAGGGATCGTCAAATGTGATTGTATTGTTGTAATGTCCATCATTATTAACACTGTCTGCGATGTTATGTCAGTACGTCCAACGAAGCGATGGTTATTTCTTCACTGTTGACCCGACAGCTGATGTGACTTTTTCTTGCCCAATACGAAACAATGGATAAAGCAAAAGTAACGCATATCGTCAAACAGGAGAGGGAGTCATTTGCAGGGTGGACGTGTGGGGTAGATATCTCTGATATAACCTCGAGTTCCGTTAACATCAAATCGGTACTGTATTGCGACAAGCTAACCGCCTGAATCAGGGTTCCTTCGAAAGCCTGTATTGATCAAATTGATATCTCTCTGTATTACGGCCAAAATTTCTTGTAAAGGGATGGGCATATTCAGCAGATATCTTTACAACAAATAAACGTGATGTGTTGCATCAACAGATCGATCCACATGAGTTACAAGATCAACTTTGATGAGCCGATACCTGATTTAATAGAGCGTTTGAAAAAAGAGCATCGCCAAATTGAGTCCAAGCTGGCTGCATTAGAATCTATTGGTACCGTCAATGAAGAAGCGATACACATCTTGGACGCACTTGGTAAGCCAATAGTGCATCATGCTGTAGAGGAAGAAGCGATAGTACTCCGTGTCATTATGCACGAAGCAAAAGAGCAGTCAGGAGAGTCCATCAAAATCGCACAAGAGCATAACCTGATTGTAGACTTCGTCAACAAAATGATTCCACAGCTGGCAACCATGCCAAGGCAGCAGGCAAAACATGAGGTAGATGCTTTCATCCGAAGTCTGAGAACTCATTTTTCAGAGGAAGAGGCAATCATGTTTCCACTTGCCCTAAAGGCAGCTTCTTCAGAAGGACGATAAACTTGGGGTTATCGCCGACGTGCTTCTCGATTCGGGAACTTTAATAGTGATTTGAGGTAACGTCATGGCAGGGTTCCATCATGTCAATAGAGATACAAAGGATATATCGAGATAAGACAAATAAGCTTCAACACAAGAAGGCAACTTTCAGGATATTCATAGACAGGCTGTGGGCCCGGGGCATCAAGAAGGAGGATATCCGCGTGGACTTGTGGCTAAAGGATATTGCTCCCAGTGACGGATTGAGAAAGTGGTTCGGGCATGACCCGAGCAAGTGGGATGAATTCAAGGAGCGGTATTTCAAAGAGCTTGATGGCAAGCAAGAACCGGTAGAATTGATTTTGCAGAAATTGCGCTCTGGTACACCAGTGCTTCTGCTCTATGGGGCCAAGGACGAGGAATTCAATAATGCAGTGGCGCTCAGGGATTATCTGCTTGCAAAGCTCCCGGAATAAAAGACCAGCATGAGATTAGTCAAGAAATATCTCTCTCTGCGGATCTCAGGGTGGTCAAGGTTGGACACAAAATCCTTGAGAGGCAATGCCTTCTGATTCGTGTCTCGTCTTCTCTGGCATCAGGTTAATCTTGGCCAGATTAAAACAATATCTTTCCCCATCAGGCGCGGCAAATAAAGATTCCAGTCCTTATCTTGATTGACCTGTATGGTTCTCGACGTATTTCTTGAAGTTATCCAAAATTGCCTGCCAGCCGGAGCGCTGCATCTCTAGAGAATTTTCGCTCTCGGGCTCAAAGGTTTCGGTGAGCAAGACATCATTTGGCGGACTAGATGCAAATTCCACTTTCACATGCCTGCCGTCATCCAGATCATACTCAATCAGCCTATTTTCATTCACAGTCGTGTAGGTTCCTGCAAATTCAAAGCTCGTGCTCTTGTCCTTTGCAGCCATGACAGTTCTGAACCTGCCATCCAATCGCAAGTCGTTCTCTGCCGCAGGGGCCTCCCAATCATCCGATGCAAAAGCCCAGGCTCTGATATGCATGGGCTTGGTCCAGCATTCCCAGACCTTTGCAATGGGAGCGTGGATAACGGTTTGTACGGCAATTACATCTTTCATTTTCTTCTTCTTTCCGATGTTCCGTCTTTAGATTCACAGTTCAAATAAAGTTTATGTGCATACGCCACGATCAAATGATGACGGCTATCATAGGCCACGCCTATAGGACAACAGGCTTTTGCAAATTTTTTTTCTTAAAGCAAAAAGGCGCCAATCACTTTTTCTTGCCGGCAGGTGTCAAAGGGGGCTTTTTCAAATAATAGCACTCCGCTACCGTCAGCAGCAGGAGTGGCGTTTCATATTCAGGAATTTCCATTGACCAAAAATAATAAAGTAAATAAACATTCTCATATCTGCTGAGAACATGTTTTTTCCTTTTTCTTTTCCTTTCATCTAGCTTGCGTCTAGGACTATGTTAAATGAGCCAGTATAGCCACTGCCTGCCGCTGTCGGGACAAGCATCAGATGCCGCCCCGTATTACTCTCCACCAACCCATCGGTTGACGGGCCGGCATATATGGAATCATGGGCATTGGCTGTATCAACCGGGCCGTGACTACTGTAAGGCGGCTGCGTGTGAATCTTTTCATTCATGTCATCTGGAAGGTAGAATTGGGATGTCCAATCGAGCTTTTCATTGGCACCACCTTCAAGTGTACGCACCTTGACATGGATGTGGATCGCCCGGCCTTCATACCACCCTGGATAAATGGTGGAAAAATTGGCTGTACCGTTATCGTCCGTGAGTTGGTAGCCCCGCAGATAATCCGTCCCGAAGTTGCCTTCGACGCCCGAATATCTGCCCTGCGAGTTTGCCTGCCACAAGTCTACCTTTGCCCCCTTCATCGGTACGCACGAACCATCATCGGAGTCATAGACATGAATAGTCAGATTCAGCGGTATTCCTTCTTCTAGGGCACCGCTTGAAGAATCGGGGCGGATATCGGCGCGGTTTGGCATATTGTCCAAAAAGTAAGGACCTTCGGTTTGTTGCGGAGTCTCTTCGACTTCAATCAGCGAGGGAGTGAGCGTGCAGTTCAGATTGGCGGGCGTAGTATCAGCGGGAGCAGGGGCTTGCTGCCCTGATTGGCCTGCTGCACGCGGGGGCCCTCCACCACCGCCCATAGGCCGAGGCATGAGTATAGGGAATACGAATAATCCTGCAAGGATCAGGGCAATAACAATCCCGGCCAGTATCGGGATATGCTTTCTGTTTTTCTTTTTTTTATCAGAGGGTTTCTTATTATTATCCCCTCTTGCAATTTCAAATGCGAGCACTGCCGCTGCAAGCGCAATGAATATGCCCTGAAATATTTCCAGGAGCAAAGACATGCTGTTTGTGGGTGCCCCGCGTCCAGTTATTGGGTTTCCAGGCAGCCTTGTTATGAAAAACAGTGCCATGAATACTGCAGTGCCGGCGATTCCCACTGTGTACCAGCCCCTGCCCCATCTTCTCACCATGGGTATAATCCAGAATACCTGTGCCATCCCGCCGACAATGAAGAGTATGCCCTGGTTCATGTTAAATCCAAGGATACCGGGACCGAGCATGAGGTGCAAAACGCCTGCAACCGCAGTGGCGGCCGCAGCTGCATAATATGCAACATGTTTCACAATCACCAAGCTGAACTCCTCGTCTAGTATTTGCAGGCTATTAAATAGTTGGCACTGTTGATTGACTTATCAAAGTATCATTATGATGATGATAATAATAACGATTACGGTCAGTGACACCCAGTGTTGGATTTAATTATTGCAAAAGTTTGCTGAATATTCCTCTTCCTATTTCCCGCCGGAATTCTTATGCGTGCGCGCGTGTCTAGTCGTGCGGTCAGGCAGAATAAATCTTGTCTTTTAGCTCCTGTTCTCCAAAAAAGCAATCGCATTCGACGCAATGAAACCTTACCAAGGTCCGGGTGATTTCGAGGACTATCTCGTTGCGCAATCCCCCATCCCGGCGCATTACTTCAACCAAGTCCTCAAGACCGCCGCCGCACACAGGGCAGCGCCAACAATAAAACTCAGGACCGTGACGATTGCAGCCGTCTTCTAACATTGCTAGTATGTCTGCCACACATTGCACTTTAGGGTATATAGGAGAACAATTACTTTGTTCTAGAATTCTCTAATAGTTTCGATGTCGAGGTCTGCCAAGAAATCAGCTGATTGATTTTTTTAATATGCAAGAGACGCACAAACATACACTCACATATTCGCACGTGTGTAGCAGGCGCATATCATTCAGGGATTATCCGCTTTATTTGCTGGATCATTACCGGCAATCTTATCGGTTTCTGAATAGTTCCTACAATGCAGTTCCTCTTGATAAGGTCATTTACCATCCCTTGGTCGAGGTCATAGGCGCTGATAAGCAGAGTCTTGACGCCATTTAGTTCGCTAATCTTGCATGCGACGATATCTCCCAACATGTCTCCCAGCTTGTAGTCAAGCAGGAGCACGTGGATCTTTGTGCCGGCGTGCTTTTCCGCAATAAATCTCTCTATGCAGTCTTTGCCAGAATCAACGACAATTACATTGTAATCCCTCTGCAAGGCAGTCCTGTACATCATGAGAAGATCGGCCTCATCGTCGCATATCATTATGGTCTTTTTATCAGACGGCATCGCTCTTTTCCTTCAGCCTTCCCCTTTGATAAAACTTTCTAGAACATTGTAACCGTATGACTTATCTAAGAGACTACGATAGCTGATCAAAAGTGTCGTTTCGGTTTTCAAAGGGCAGCATTGCCATAATAATTGTTATCATAGTAGTAGCAACGGTCTTGGCAACCGTTTCCTACCAGTACTCCACTTCTACCGCCGATGCGATCTTCAAGATTGCATCAGACGACGTGAGGTCAAATGCAGAGATCCAAGCAGGCGACCTTGCAGCCATTTTGATAAACAAACTCGGAGGCGTGTCAGCGAACCTGCAGGTCATGGCTGATGCGCCCGCTGTTCAGAACAAAGATGTTCAGGATGCAGCCCCGCTCTTTAATTCAGCCCGCGAGTCGACTTCAGATTTTACTTCTAGTTATTTCTGGGTAGACAGTAACGGAAAACTCTTGTGGGCCGACGCTTTTACAAACAGCACTATAGCGCAGCAGTATAGGGGAGACGACAGGACCTTTAGAGACTACTATTCAAAGCCGAAGGAGACCCTTGAGCCGTACTACAGTGCCGTAGTGGTGTCGGTTGATGGTGTGCCCAGGATGTACGTATCACATCCCATACTCGGCACGGTACAGGAAGGAGTTAAGGAATTCAAGGGAGTAGTAGTAGCGGCAGTTGATCTCGATGTTCTGGGCAGATACCTCCAGAGCCAGCTCTCTTCTTCCAAGTATCAAAGTACTACAGGCATGATTGATAAAAACGGGACGATCTTGTATTCGTCAGATACGTCAATGATTGGAAAGGACATCTTTGGTCCGGAATTTCAGGTACTGCTTCCGGCAGAGTTGAAGGACACCTTCAATAACTTTCTGAGGCGTTCGCTGGCGGGCCAGGCAGGATCAGGCGATTTCTCTTACAGGGGCAATACCAGCACAATCGCATACCAGCCAGTCTTGATTCAGGATAACAGCTTTGCAGTCCTCTATGTAGTGGCTCCGCATCAGTTGGCGGGAAATGTGTTTTCACTTGTTGAAGGACAGCGGACGTTTACCACAATTCTAATTGCAGTTGTCGGGGCGGTAGCGGGAGGCATTGCCCTGCTGGTCTTGGTATGGAACAAGCGGCTGTCTGAGCTCGTCGCCTCAAAGACCGAAGAACTGAGGATATCCGCAGCGTCGGTTACATCGTCAAACAAGCAACTGGAAAAGCTGAACCGGCAGCTTGCCTCTGCAAATGAGCAGCTAGTTACGGCAAATGAGCAGCTGCAGATGAACGACAAGATGCAGCGGGAATTTATCAACATCGCTGCTCACGAGCTGCGGACTCCAACGCAAGCGATCCTTGGCTACTCCGACCTCTTTGAGATGCAGCCTGAGACTAGAGATGAGGCAATGAAGGCCGTTTCCAGAAATGCCATGAGGCTTGAAAGGCTCACGCAGGACATACTTGACGTTAGCCGCATCGAGGGAAGGGCCCTAGAGTTGAACAAGGAAGCATTTGACATTTCAGATGTTATTTCCGTTGCGCTGCAGGATGCAAAGCGCCAGGTCGCAAATGGAGACATCAAGTTTGTGTATGCATCGCCTGACAACATCATGATAGAAGCCGACAAGGCGAGAATTACCCAGGTGGTATCGAACCTGCTCAATAATGCGATCAAGTTTACGAAAAAGGGAACAATCAAAGTAAGCGTGGAGAGGGATCTGCCAGGCCAGATCAGGGTCTCCGTTGAGGATAGCGGCACAGGCATCCACCCGGAGATGCAGCCACGG
>DATEIL010000037.1:0-9903 GCA_035279085.1 Nitrososphaera sp. | reverse complement strand
CCAAAAGCATACACCCTCCCATACTGGATAGAGAATGACCCTGACTCGCCTCTCATGTGGTTCAACCAGCACACCGGTAACAAGATATCGAGTTTTGACCCTGAAAAACTGGTCTTGACCGAGTACTGGGTGCCCTCGCAGAACCGCAACTGGGCCCTGTGCCCCGACGGTTCTGAAGCGTGCGGGCTGGCAAATGCCCTTCAATTCTCCGCTTCAGAGAGTGGCAAGATCTGGTTTTCAGAATGGACGGAAAACAAGATAGGCGTGGTAGATGGTGGCAAGCCTGCCCCGGTATCGGTTTCGGTCGCGCAGGACGAGCTGACTGTGAGCAGGGGCGACAGTTCTGAAATCAGAATCACTCTTGATGCCTCGTCAAATTTTGACGGCGACATGATGGCCTCAAGCACTCTGACTCCCAACGGCCGCCTTGGCAATTCAACGGGAATATTCAGCGAGAGTTCAGTCTCAATACTCGGCGGAGATTCAAAGCAGATTTCATACACATTCAGCGCCGCTGATGACATCAAACCTGGCCAGTATGTCGTAATGGTGGGCGCAGGAAACAATGACATTGCCGTCCTCAAGGCAGTAACCGTCAATATTGTCTAGGGCGGCAACTCTCTTCTTCGTTATTATTTTACCCCGGCACCGACCTGCTCGCTCGTTTTATTTCTGATTTTTTTTACACTCCGCTTAGGACAAAAACTCCGGGCATCGTATCGCCGGCCAAATAGCGAAGAGTCGCACCACCTCCCGTGGAAACATGGCTTACCTCGTTTTCAGCCACGCCCGCCTTTTTCATCGCCTCCAATGTGTCCCCTCCTCCAATTAGCGTCTTTGAGCCGCGCCAGAATGCCAGAGCCACGCTCTTGGCAATGTTTATCGTGCCGTTGGCAAAGGCGCTGATCTCAAACATCCCCATGGGTCCGTTCCAGAAAACGGTGCCGCCTCCCTTTCCGCCAACCTCCGTGGAGTAGCGTTCGATAGTCTCACTTCCAATGTCAAATCCTGCCATGCCGTCAGGGATGTCTCCCTTTACCATCGTGACAGAAGTGTCACTTGGAGACTTTGCCGCGACATGATCTGTCGGAAGCAGTATCTTGTCGCCAAAGGATGAGAGGGCCTTAGTAACCCAGGGGAGGCGCTCTTCGTCTATCAGGGAGTTGCCAGTCCTAAGGCCCTTGGCCTTGAGGAATGTGTATGCCGCAGCTCCGCCAATTATCACCTTATCGGCTCTTGGAATCAGGTGCTCCAGAGCACCTATCTTGTCCTTTATCTTGACGCCTCCGACTACTAGGGTGAAGGGCTTGACGGGGTTGTCTTTTATCATGGAAAGATATGCGAGTTCTTTGCTCAGGTTAAATCCTGCCAGCTTGGTATCAAAGAGGGTGGCCGCCCCATATGTCGAGGAATGCTTTCTGTGCGAGGTGCTGAAAGCGTCGTTCACATAGATATCGGCAAGCGAGGCCAGCATCTTGCTAAATTCTGGGTCATTTACTTCTTCCTCCTTGTGGAACCGGAGATTCTCAAGCAGCATGATATCGCCCTCACCCATCTTTGATATCTGCTGTTCGACTGAGCGACCAATACAATCATCAGCAAACCGTATTGGCGGCCTGGATTTGCCTACAATCTCTGAAAGCCTCCTTGCGACCGGCTCGAGTGAATATTTCTGCTCAGGACCTTCAGGCCTCCCAAGATGCGAAGCCAAGATTACCTTGGCCCCTCTGCATGCAAGGTACTCTATTGTTGGCAGGGACATGCGGATCCTATAATCCTCTCCAACAGTCCCATTGTTTACACTGACGTTAAAGTCGACTCTTACAAAAACTCTCTTGCCTCTATAGCGCATGTCTTCAAGGTCCGGAAGAGTCTTTAGGTTCAAACGGTTTGCTTAAAAAATGACGGGCTTATTATGTTTACAGTATTGTAAATCAATAGCCGCCATCCAAGGAGTCCCGCTCATAACGCTTGTTCTCCACATTCTTAAATACAATGACCACGCAGGTACTAAATATCTTGAGTGACAAGCCGTCACCCGGCGTGTTTTCTTCAGGAAGGATGAACGAGGGCCTTGCTGCAGGCCAAAGAATAGCAAAGATCTCGGTAGCTACATTGCTTGCTATAGGGGCAGCCGAAATTGCGACGGGTTATTTCAGTGGCAGTGTGGTGGCGACTGCTGATGGAATTGATTCGCTATCTGATGCCATGATTTCACTTATTGTTTTCTTTGGTCTGAGGATGGCTCTGAGACCTGCAGATCGAAAATTTCATTTTGGGTATCAAAAGGTCGAAAGCTTTGCATCCTTGCTCGCATCGATAGGGATGATTGCCATCGGCGCATTTATCCTGTTTCATTCTTACGAAGCCCTCCTTGACCCTCAGCAAATAAGACAGCCGGTGCTGACGATGATAGTCCTAGCAGCAGCCGGTGCTATTTCTCTCCATCGCGCATTTCAGATGAACACAATTGCCAACAGGTACCGCCTGCTTTCACTCAAGACAGACGCCAAGAACTCCATAAAAGATGGCTCCGCGTCAGTCATTGGATTTGTAAGCGTACTAGTAGCGAGCCAGTTTGGCTTTTTGCAGATGGATGCCATAGGCGGCATCATAATTGCGGGATACATATTCTCTGTATCTTACATCTCGTTGAAGCAGTCATCGCTTATCCTTGTGGATTCATGGCAGAACCCGCGCGTTGCAGATGCCATCAAGAGAATAGTCGAGGAGAAATTCCAGGATGAAAACATCCGCCTGAAATCCGTCTACCTCCGGCCCGCAGGCCTGCTGGCTCAGGCCGAAATCCACTTGGAGATCGATGGCAGCCAGAAACTCTCAGATGTAGAGTTGCTGTTGGTCAGAGTCGAGATGGCAATCCGATCGCAGATGCCAATCATCGGCAGGATTTCTTCGATACCGCACTCGAGGGGTCAGGTCAAGCCGGAGCAGTCAAAAAAGTTTTCAATATTTGATCGAAAAGGTTCTGCAAATGCTGCATAGATTATTCGCGCCCCCAACCAGTTATTGTTGTTGTTGATGTCGATGATTATAATAATGATGTCGCAATTGTAATTAACAAGCATTATTGCATAGCCGGGCGATTTCTCGTGAGTGCTGCTAATGTTCTTTAGTCACGTGATCGTCGAGTTCGCCTTCTGATTTGAAGGCTTCTTCGCAAAGGTCACAACCATACCTATTGCGTTGCTCCTGCAATGACTCATGTGTTGTCACAAATGGCTTATCCTCGTCATACGTAGGGTCTATCTTTGGCATATTTATCTGAAAATTTCTTACCATGGTGCGGGTATCTGTTGGCTGCGCAGAGCTGAAGTGATAGACATGGGGATCGGGACGTCTATCTTTTTCGTAATTTTCTCTTGCTTCTTTCTCTGAAACCTTCAGCCACACTGCTCTGCCGTCCCATCCCTTAACCTTTGTTAGCGGCACATAGAACCTTCGAACGCGCGCCAAGCCTTTTCTGACTACCACAAAATTCCTGCTGACCGCTTCAATGTCCCCGAGATCCTCGTCATCACTCGTGTGCACTGACTCGTGAATCAGGTCGGTCCAGCTGGCAGGATCTTCAGATTTTGTCACGGAGATACAACTCTTAAAAACTATTTAACGATACTATGCTAACAACTACTGCTTATTGGGGAAAGATGACGGCCGGCATATCCTGACTATTATTTTTTGTGAATCGATGCGGCATCCTTTCTGCCCTCCTTTGCGTCCTCTAGGAACATTCATAAAATAAAACGAGGAATACGCCTTACCGTGAGCGACTTTGTTCCAAAAAAGGTCCTTGGCAAGTTCATGCATCTTACAGACCAATCCCTGAAGAGACCGAGCGGCAAATCCCTTGTCTTTTTCATGGGTGCGGGTTTTTGCCCTTTCTGCGCCGCGGAGAGGTGGGCAATAGTTGAGGCCCTGAAGAGTTTTGGCACTTGGGAGGGCTTGGTCGAGGACAAGAGTGCAGGACATGACGAAAAATACCTTAACGTTCCTACCTTGAATTTTGCAAAGGCGAAATATTCCAGCGAATATATCGAATTTATCGGGCGAGAAACGGCGGACAGAAATTTTGAGCCACTACAGGAACTAGATGAAAAAGACTACGAGATATTGGACACATTCAATCCTGATCAGATAATACCATTCCTCCTCATCGATGGGCAGTTCATGCAGGTTGGGGCAGGATATTCTCCAAAGCTGATTGAAGGAGCGGATCATTCAAAGGTTCTTGCAGAACTTGCAAACCCTGCTTCAGAAGCGGGTAAGGCTATCCGCGAAGAGATAGACAACATCACGGCTCTTGTATGCAAGAGCATCGGTGGCAGGGCAGATGCATGTAAAAATGATAGGATAAAGAGCCTGACAGAAAAAATTAGTACCTAGTCTAGTCTTCTGCTACGGCTACTTGTTCTTTTAGGCGGGTTATCCTTACGTCGGTAGGGCAACCAAGCTTGCTTGAAGCAACCTTGAATCCGTCCTTGGCAAGTGGCAAGTTTGAGGCGGTGACATGCGCTTCGAAAAGTACCTGTCCCGGTTTTACCCGCGCAGCCAACCCCGTAGCCTTCCCAAAGGCTCGTCGCATGCCCTCCTGAAGACGGTCTGCACCTGCCGTCGCGATCATTTTGTTCTCGCGCAGGATGACGTGCGGGTAAACTCGGAGCATCGAAAAGAAACTCATTTCCCCTGCTGTAGCCATTCTTTTGTTGGCGGCCAGTCTGGCCGCTTCAAGTGCATTGTGGCGGATCTGTATCTTCTCAGTTGCCAGCAGTTCGAGCTTGAAGTCATAGTTGGTGCCAGCTTGGCCTGATGAAAACCTTGCAATCTTGATCTGTGGCTTGCCTTTGATATACTCTCTTCGCACATATGGCATTCCACGCGTCTCACGATAATTTACTCCCTTCATCTTGACACACTAATTTTGAATGCTTAAATGTGGAAGTTTGCTCTGATTTAATCGTTATGTCATCTGCTCAGCCAGCTCCGCCCTCTTCAAATTCTGCTTACAATGAGGAAGCAGCTGCAGTGGTAGAAGCACGCTTGGCTGGAGGCGGCAGAGTTCTTGTTGAGGAGCAGCGGTACCAGGACGAGCTGCGCACCAGGGGCTTTGGCGAAAAGGAGGATGCGGATTATGTCCTCAAGCCTTACGAAGCGCTGTACCTCCTGCAAACAAAAAAGCTCTTGCTGGCCGCGCGTCAGGACATGACATTTGATTCGCTGTTTGACATAATGGCCAAGCATGATAGGAACATCATGTCGAAATTCTTGATATATCGCGACCTCCGCAGCAGGGGATATGTGGCAAAGGAAGGCTTTGGTTTTGGAAATGACTTTCGCGTATATGAACGGGGCGAGTATGAAAAAAAGCCGTCAAGGTACGTCATTTTCGGCATCAATGAAGGTACCAACATTACCGCGACGAACTTTTACGAAACCATAGAACAAATCGAGAAAATGGGTAAGGAAGCAGTCATTGCGGTCATTGAGCGAAGAGGAGAGGTCATCTACTACAAGGCATCAAAGATGGGATTCGTCGAAAATAGATACAGGACGGAAAACAAGGCATGAAAGCGTCTGCTGACAAGAGCCCATTGGTGCCTTTCAAGGAGATATATTGCTCTGACTGCAAGATCGTTCTCGCACGCTATTCTACAAAATACTTTTCAGATTCAGACATTCATGAGTTGATGAGGTTGCATTACTCGTCTCACATAAAGGATGGGCATGCCATGGAGATGCGCCTTTCGGACTAGCATGTAAACGATTTATATTCCCACCCGCCTGTATCACACATGCACCAACTGGGGCTTTCTGATCAGATCATCAAACTGGATCGAAACATACGATTTGTGGGCATTGTCAATGACAGGGGCGAGGTAATCGAAGGCGGATTCCAGCAAGGCATTAGGCCGCTGCTCGATGGCACAGACGAGCAACAGATGTATGTGCAGTCGCTGGCCAATGTAACAACATTCCAGCAGTTCAGCGACAGGCTCGGAAAAGTGCGCTACAGCATCACGGAGCACGAAAAGGTCGTTCTTCTGACGGTTCCGCTAAGTGATGGCATCCTCTGCGTTTCTGCCTCTGCGCGAGCGGATCCAATAAAACTGCGTGATAGAGTACTCAAGGCCGTGAAGGCAGGGAGCAAGGCTAGAAGTGCTCGCAAAAAGAGTAATGCAAAGGGTTAAATGGAATTGATAATAGCTAGAGCTAGTAGCACGCTTGGCGAAGAGGTTTTGCGAAAGCTGCTTTTACCGCGGCGATGAATCTGAATTTATGGCTGCAGCCGATTTCTGTATGGATTGCATGGGTGTACATTCTGCTTGCCCACGTTGCAAGGCGGGCTTTCACAGCGTACACGTGATCGAATAGAGTTAATTACTGCTTTTGGCATTTATTCACTAGGCTGCAGGGTGATGACGAAGTGAACAGTCCCCCTATTATCTGCCGCAAAGGCAGAGAAAATGAAGAGAATATTACCGGACTGCCGAATCCTGAGGCCGGTTGTTCTGTCATGAAATTCATTGGTTGAATTCGGCAGGTGGCGCAGAATTATTCGTTGCCACTGCGTGTGATCTTTTTTATTGAAGCAACAACTCATTCAAATTGTTTGTTTCCACTTCCTGCATTACAACAAAAAAAGAATCAATGCGACTGGAGCACCAACGGAGGCAGGCAGCAGGCATGATCATCATCCTGTCAAGAAATTGAATATACATACGTGCTCCGGCCGGGATTTGAACCCGGGATCACTGCCTTGAGAGGGCAGTATGCTTAACCGGACTACACCACCGGAGCCTTCGTGTGCTTCACGGTGCACTTCATAAAAACCTAACTTTGGGAGGGATTTCTATGCCTTTTTTGTCCGTGTCATAACTGGCCATCAGGACATAAATTTTTATCGTGTTAATGTCCACAAAGCAATGTTAACAAGAACTTATGGGCATTCCTGAGAAGATTAAAGAGATCCAAGACCAGATACATCGGACCCAGATAAACAAGGCCACTGAATTTCATATTGGCCTTCTGAAAGCCAAGATCGCCCGGCTCAAGCGGGAGATGGACCAGAATGTGCACGGCAAGACGGTCTCTGGGGGAGGAGAGAATGCTGGATTCGACGTTCGGAAGGCCGGCGACGCCACTGTTGTCCTAATCGGCCTCCCTAGCGTCGGCAAGTCCACTCTATTGAATGGGATGACCAATGCAAAATCAAGGGTTGCTTCCTATCAATTTACTACGCTGACAGCGGTTCCAGGCATGCTTCATTACAGGGGGGCCAAGATCCAGGTGCTTGACCTGCCAGGCATAATCGAAGGTGCATCAGCCGGCAAGGGTTTCGGAAAGCGGGTTCTATCAGTTGCCCGTGGGGCGGACCTTGTGCTTATTGTCCTTGATGTTTTCCAGCCGCATCACCTAGGCGTCCTCAAGAGGGAGCTTGCCGAAGCCGGAATAAAGCTGGACGAGCAGCCGCCAAATGTCCTGATTGAGAAAACTTCGATAGGAGGCCTGGCTGTCAGCGCCCAAGTGCCCATCAACATTTCCGAGAGGCTGATTAAGCAAATAGTCCGGCTCAACGGGATACACAATGGACGCGTAATTATCCGCGAGCCCAACCTTACAGACGACCAGCTTATTGACGTCATGAACGGCAACAGGGTCTATGTTCCGTCACTCATTGTGCTTAACAAGATAGATCTGGTAAACAAGGGGTTCGTCCAGGAAGTTCAGGCAAAAATAGGAAATAATTTCGTCCCGATCTCTGCCGATGCAGGGGTAAATATCGATGCGCTGAAGGAGGCGATATACCAGAGGCTTGACTTTATTCGAATATACATGCGCCCAAAGGGTGGGGAGACCGATTTTGTGGAGCCTATGATAATGAAGAACGGCTCCAGCGTACAGGATGTCTGCAACAAGATCCACCGGAATATGGCAAAGAATTTCCGTTACGGGCTCGTCTGGGGCAAGAGCGCCAAGTTTGACGGTCAGAAGGTAGGCCTTGACCACGAATTACGAGATGAAGATGTCCTCACCATCGTAAAAGTGGCCGGCGCCATCTAGGCGAATGGGTAGGTCTGAATTTCACGGTGGCCAAGCGCTTCTGCATGGTCCGCAGCATCTGACCCGAAGAGAAATACTGCTCTGCATTGGACGCAGTGGTAGATCTTGTCCAATTTTTCCACTAGGTTCTGATTCGCTCCTGACATTTGCTCCTGACACCGTCTGCGTCATTATAAAGCGTGTGTGCAAACTTTCGGAAGAGGCTCGTCATTATGAGATAACGATCTTGCCCTGCATCTCAGGGTGGTATGAGCAATAGTATTCGTAGGTCCCCGCGCGGTATCCTAGTATGGCAGCATTGAAGTGCTGTTCCGGCCTAAGGGGTGCGGTGTTTATGTTCAATATCCCGCCTGAGGTGTCCTGTATTAACAGGTCGTGAGTGACGACGTCATCGTTGAGGACCACGAGCTTTATTGGAACATTGACCTGGCCATCGATCTCGGGATTAGTGCGGTTAAAGGCTCCATTGTTGGCTACGAGTAAAATTCCTTCGACAGTGACGGGTTCTGCCTGTTCAGCAGGAGTTATCAAGTTGCCGATGCCCCAGAGTGCGCCGACAGTGACAAAACTAACGGCAACAATGGCAATGATGTTGTTACGCATCAGGTGATATGCTGCTCAAGTTTCACCTAAATGCCTTTTGGGATAGCCAATGATTTTTATTAAATACCTTGTTAGCATTTTTTACATCGATGTCCCAGTATGAAGAGCTGGCCGCGAGACGTTTCAGGCAATACAAGTGGGAAAGGCGCAAGTCAGAATTTAACCAGACGGTCATGGCTCTTGCCCTGAACCTTATCCAGCATTCCGTTCCGGCAATGGAGCGAGCCGGCATTGTGAAAAAAAAGCACATCGAGAAAGTAAGCGTGGAATGATGCTGCTATAAAAAAGATTGAAAACTGCGTGTATGCTAGTCGGAACGCAGGTCCTTAACTTGTCGGAGTTTCTGTTGTTGGAGCAGGTGCGCCGCTGACGAGCTCTGCGGTTGCAAATCTCGGTCCTACCTGGCTTATCCTGATCTTTGCGTTCTGATCTACCTTGCCATCTTTTACAAAGATGACAAAGCCCTGTATCCTTGCGATTCCGTCACCCTTTCGGCTGATTTCCGTTATTTGCACGTCGTATTCTTTTCCTGTTTCAACTGGCTTTGGGCCAAAGTTGTCGCTTCTTCTTCCGTAACTCATACGTACGCGGCACTGACCCTTACACCATATATAAACTAAATTCGCCACGCTTGCCTCTGCTTCCGTGTTGACAGCTATCTCGTGGCCATTAGGCAGGAAGGATCTACAGGGGAGGACGACTCAGGAACCAACCCGCAGCGAATCGTCGCAGACTGAGCGAAGGCATTCGATCGCAGAGAGTACTGCTAAAAAGCTGGTTTTTGGGTTACCCGGACTTGGAACGTTGTTGACAGAAATCTGGATTTCTCCAAAACTACCAGTTGCCGAGATCTCGTGCTTGTTGGTTCTGGCACTGGGATCAGCAATTATTCTGACCAAAGTTTTCTCTGGCCCCACCCCTGCAAGGCTCAGAACTGCGGCCACGTTAACATTTGCAGGGAAGAGCTTGACAGCCTCTGACGCCGGTCCCGAATAAATCATCGTTCGCTCCTTGATGTCTTCCGGCCTTGTCGCTCCTTTTCCTTCAAAAAAGGGAGCACCGGCAAGGGCATTTGGGTTTTTCGTTGTGGTAAGCGAGACCGTCTCTATCAAGTGCTTTACGCTTCTGATAGCATCTATTCCCGCTATTGCCCCAGAAGGGATGTAGATGCTGGAGCCTTTCTTATGAGCTTCTGTCATAAGGTCTATCATAAACACATTATCT
>DATEIL010000036.1:0-6790 GCA_035279085.1 Nitrososphaera sp. | reverse complement strand
GGGATGCGCTGCCTGCCACACATGAAGAATGGACAAAAGAGATCGCAAATTCTGTCTGGCATATCGCACCCGTGCCTCCGGGATACATCAACCACCCATGTCCGTTCCCTGAGGAGATCCCTTATAGGCTGATGAAACTGTACTCGTACGAAGACGACATTGTACTTGATCCGTTCAACGGCAGCGGTCAGACCACCAAGGTTGCACACCATTTTGGCCGCAGGTATCTGGGAATGGATGTCGTAAAGGATTATGTCGAACTGGCAAAAATGCGGATAGCGAGCGAGCCTTTGCACATAAGGAATGAGGCACTGATCGCCAACTGGAAAAAGATTCCGTCCCATTATCACCATACAAGCGCTAGGTAGGCCGAGTGTTGCGTTCCTTTAGGAGGCGGCCTAGAGCCTTCTGCCTCAGGGCGGCTTCGACGTACTGAGAATCACAGCTACTGCAAACCAAATAGAGTGCCGCGCTATCTTGACTTGGGGTAATCACTTTTTCCCAGCGCAGTCCTGCAGAGTTCTTTGAGCAGATGGCACATGCACCCTTGCCCTCCAATGGAGACTTTTCTGAACCGGTGTACATTGCATACATTTCATAGCCGTCAGTCTCAAGGGGTTTCCAGAGTTCTTCAAATAGTGCGAGCAAACTGCCATCAAATCCCAGTGATTGCAACCTATTGATGTGTTCCTCTTTGGAAGGCATGTGAAACTCTTTGTTTGGAGCAAAAGAGGGGTTAATATTCTGTAGGCATATGCGGTCAATTGTGTAGCGAGTGCTGACATACTCTCGCTTAAGAAATACCTTTTTGCACCGGAATTCAAGATGCAGCCTCACAAAAAAAAGGTGGCGATAATGGCTGCTGTGTCAGTGGGGATAGTCTCACTAAGTTTCCTGGTGCCACTCGTGATAATACCCGCGTACCTCGGGGTTTCAGGTGCTAGCGGCTGTGCAATTTCATCCGGGTGCGCCCAAGATACATTCAGCAAGTGCGGCGCATACCAATCCGGGGATTCCACTTCCATTTCCGACTCGATGGACAGGGGCATGAAGGGAATGCTTTGCATGATGGGTCTTGGAGGCAAGGAGCCCAAGCTCGTCCTCGGTGCGAAAACTCTCCTCTCGTCTGTCACGCTTAATAAGATCCCATTGCGTATAGAATAATAACATGGCGGCAGCAACTTCAAGTTCAAGGCAGCCAAAAGAACACCGCTGCAATCTTTGTGGCCGGGTATTTGCAAGCTCGCAGCAGCTGGAGACGCATAAAAAGATGGATCACGGAACGACCAGCTCCCCGCCTGCAGGCGTCGGATAGAGCAGGCAGAAGTTATATCATGTACAACCTCTGAGGATATGACAGCCATATGCCCAAAATCTGCGTCTCCATTGCAGGCCCCACCCCTGAAAAGATGAAAGACATGGCGCTTCAGGCTCTCACTCGGGGTGCCGATTTTGTTGAAATCAGGTTTGACTATTTGAAACCTGATGACCTTCACGCAGCAATTTCTTTTGCAAGCGAATTCAGACCAAGAGCCGTGTATACCCTCAGATCCGTTTCGCAGGGCGGCAAGTTTGTTGGAAGCGAATATGAAAGGCTTGCGTGGCTTCAGAGGCTCGCAGAGCAAAACCCGATGCTAGTAGACATCGAGCTTGAGACCCTGAGGCAAAATGATGATCTTGCAGACTTTGTTGAAGGCCAAAAGGCACCCGTCCTTGTCTCTTGGCACGATTTTGCAAAAACTCCCTCAAATGATGAACTGGCAGATATGCTCTCAGAGATGCGCGTGTACAGCAACTTTGTAAAGGTTGTGACTACGGCCAAGAGCACTGCAGATTCCCTCCGGCTTCTTGAATTGTATGAACATACACTGGGCCTGAATGCAGTCATTTTTGCGATGGGCGAGGCAGGCATAGTCTCGAGGATTCTCTGCACGATTCTGGGTACTGCGCCGTTTACGTACGCAAGCCTCGATGAAGCAGTGGCGCCCGGACAGCTTACCGTACGGGAAATGAAGTCACTTTACGACAAGATTGAGAAGCGCCAATCCGCAGGGTAACTTGGTAACCTGATAACTCGGAACACCGGTTTTACACTGCACGCCCATGAGCATGCCTCAGGCTATGGCATGTATATGCCGCGTAGGGCAGACGCATGACTCTCAAAAAGCAGGCACACACTAGACAACATATATGATGGGATGGCTGCTAACCGTGCCTATTGCACTCCACGCTCAAGACCTACTGCATAATAGGCGACCCGATAGATCATTCCTTGTCCCCTGCGATGCAGAACGCCGCGTTTGGCGCGCTGGGCCTGAACTGCACGTACATTGCGTTCAAGGTTTCAGCAGGCGAACTTGAGCAATCGATCGACTCCCTCAGGTCAATCAATATATCCGGATTTAACGTCACGATACCACACAAAGTCGAAGTCATGAAATATCTCGATGAGCTTGACCACACCGCTGAAAAAGCGGCTGCTGTCAATACGGTCAACAATATTGAAGGAATTTTCAGAGGGTACAACACTGATATCTATGGTTTCATTGAGCCACTAAAAAGGCGGAGGGTCGACTTTAAGGGCATGCGCGTACTCTTGTTGGGCGCAGGAGGAGCTGCAAGGGCAGTTGTAGCGGCGCTGTCGGAGGAAAGCGAAGTGGCCAAAGTCACGATAGCAAACAGGGATATGGAAAGGGCTACGACTCTTGCAAAGATAGGCTCTACCCTTGGACTAAAGTGCGAGACAGTGGGGCTTGACAGCGCACCGCAAGTGGCAGCCGACGCCGACCTGCTCGTAAACTCAACCTCAATAGGGATGAAAAATGAACCGAGCCCGATAGATCACACCCAGATAAAAAAGGGTAGCATCGTATACGACATCGTCTACAGGCCGATTACGACGGACCTGATCGAAAATGCCAAATATGCACAGGCAATAGTTGTATACGGATACGAAATGCTGATTGAGCAGGGGGCGAGGGCATTTGAGTTATGGACGGGGATACCTGCCCCCCGGGACGCGATGAAAAAGAGTTTGCTTGGCATGTTTGGTGAGCCTTCATGAAAGCCCTCCAGGCCAAGGCTACCATGCACGGCGCCATATCAATAGTAAATGCCATAGCAACGGGCAACGGCTCCTCTCTTGGGATATCCCTCAGCGCAACTGCCCATGTTTCACTTGATAGGGGCCACGGAGTCAGATTTCTGACGGGCAAAAATGAAGACAAGCTGGTCAACAACATCATACGCAACACGCTCCCAGCTTCTGTTATCGAAAACAACATGATAACAATCAAAGTAAGGTCGGAAATTCCAATTGGCTTTGGGCTAAAGAGCTCCAGTGCCGTTTCCAACGCAGTAGCTCTTGCCTGCAGCAGGTTGGCCGCAGAGGAGGAAGAAGGGGAAGGTGCGATTGACGACACCCGCGTGCTCGATGCAGCCGTCAGGGCGTCGCTGGACGCAAAGGTCTCGATAACGGGGGCATATGATGACGCAACAGCATGTTACTTTGGCGGCTTTACAGTCACAGACAATTACTCCCGCCGGCTGATAAAGCGCGAGCCGGCACCAGAAGACCTTTATGCAATAATCTTTCTGCCACGCAGCACCCCAAGAGGAGATGTGAGCAAGCTTTCAAATCTTTCAGGTCTGTTTACGGATGCGTTCAAGCTAGCAGAAGGCGGAGACTACTGGAAAGCGATGACGCTCAACGGCGTCCTGGCGGCCGCCGCGCTTTCGTCTCCATACAAGCCAATCATGGCAGCGATTGAGCACGGAGCTCTGGCTGCGGGCATATCGGGAAACGGCCCGTCCATTGCGGCAGTTGCATACGAGGACGAAGTAGAAGAGATTAAATCCGCGCTATCAAAGTTTGACGGTAGGATCATTGCTTCAAAAACCAATAACCAGAAAGCAAGCGTGGTGCTATCAGAGTAACACATGGCCAGCATCATAGTACGCAGGTCAAAGCTGAAGGGGTCGATCAGGTGCCCGTCAAGCAAAAGCTACACACACAGGGCCATCGCAATTGCGTCGCTGGCGTCGCCCCCGAAAACTTCGGTCATAACAAATTCTCTGCTCGGCCGTGATACCCTTGCGACTCTAGCCTCCTGCCAGGCATTGGGCGCAGAGATATCGCACAAAGGCACAACTTTGGAAGTGACTGGCAGACGCGCGCTTGCAACACCGGAAAATGTCATCAATGCAGAGAATTCCGGTACTACCATCCGGATAATGGCTGCAATGTCTGCACTTGTGAAATCAGGATATTCTGTCCTTACCGGCGACGAAAGCCTTCGGAGGCGTCCCATGCAACCAATACTTGACGCGCTGGGACAGCTCGGAGTCGTCGCATTTTCAACTCAAGAAAATGGCACCCCTCCGCTTGTAGTCAAGGGAGGAGGAATAAGGGGAGGGGCCGCCATAGTTGATGGAAGCATATCTAGCCAGTTTATTTCAGGGCTCCTAATTGCCGGAGTCTGTGCCGACTCGGATATCCGTTTGAGCATCCGGGGAAGACTAGTCTCCAAGCCATACGTTGATGCGACGATTGCGACAATGGGGCAGTTTGGCGCCACCGTCAAGCACAGTCCTGACATGCTGGAGTATCACATCAGGCCATCCAGCTACAAGCCTGCACGTTTCGATGTGCCAAGCGACTTTTCAACTGCTGCCCTTGTACTTGCCGGCGGCGTGCTCGTCGGGGAAAAACTCACGGTAAAAGGGCTCAACTTTGGCCTTCCGCAGGGAGACTCGCAGATAATTGACATCATGGCAAGGATGGGATGCAAGGTCAGGGCGGACAAGACAAAGGGGCATGTCACTGTCGAAAGTGCCGAGGCGCTTGAGGGAGGTTCCTTCAATCTGGAAGATACTCCTGACCTGCTGCCTGTCGTGTCCATATTGGCGCTTAAGGCAAAATCGCCTGTCGCGATTACGGGTGTTGCCCATGCTCGGGTCAAGGAGACTGACAGGGTGGCCAATATTGCTTCAGAGCTCGTAAAATTCGGCGCGCGGATTCTCGAATATAACGATGGCCTAAAGATAACTGCTCCCAAGATCCTAAAGAACGCCTCACTTGAGGCGTACAATGACCACAGGCTCTTTATGGCGTTTGCAATTGCCTCAATGCTTACCGAAAAATCCATTGTCGCCGGGGCAGAATCGGTAGACGTATCGTATCCCAACTTTGTTTCAGACATGAAGAACCTCGGGGCGCGGTTTTCGCTGGCACCCGACAGAGAATGAGCTTGTTCCAAAAAGCCAATATATACATCAGGACATCCAACCTTCAGCAAACACGCAATGACTAGCGGTAGCATTATGGGTGAGAGGTTCGTGACGCTGAGCTTTGGAGAGAGTCACGGAAGGTGCGTAGGCGCAGTAGTGGAAGGCTGCCCTGCGGGAATGCCGATCGGCGAGCAGGATATCCAGTGGCTTCTGGATCTGAGAAAGCCCGGCCAGTCTGTTGTCACCACGCAAAGAAAGGAGGAGGACAAAGTGGAGATCCTGTCAGGGGTATTCAATGGATACACCACGGGAGCCCCTATTTGCATGATAATCTGGAACAAGGATTCTGACTCACGCTCCTATGACACTATAAAGAATATCCCGCGCCCCGGGCACGCAGACTATCCTGCCATGATAAAATATGGGGGATATGCCGACTATAGGGGAAGCGGAAGGTTTTCGGGCAGGTTGACTGCCACGACGGTGATGGCCGGCGCGGTAGCGCAGAAACTCTTGCGACACGCACTCAACATAGATACCGTTGCATACACCACAGAAATCGGAGGAATAGTGGCCCAAGATATCACTCCTGCCAACATACCCTCAAGGTATGAAAATGACGTCAGGTGTCCAGATCCAGTAGCGGCGGCCAAGATGAAAGAAGCCATCCTGCAGGCAAGGAAGGACGGAGACTCGCTTGGAGGGGTAATTGAGTGTGTTTCAACCGGACTTCCCGCAGGTCTGGGCGAGCCAATATTTTCGTCGCTAGAGTCTGACATCAGCAAAGCCCTGTTTAGCATTCCTGCGGTCAAGGCAGTGGAATTTGGTTCGGGATTTGAAGGCAGCAGAAGGAGGGGGTCGCAGAACAATGACCTCTATTTCCTCAAGGACGGCAAAGTTTCGACCAAGACAAACAATTCCGGTGGCATCTTGGGCGGCATTTCAAACGGTATGCCACTGATTGTGCGTGCAGCATTCAAGCCTGCAGCGTCAATTGCAAGAGACCAAGAGACGCTTGATGTTTCGATGGGAAATCTGACAAACCTTCGAGTGGCAGGTAGACACGACCCATGTGTGGTCCCTAGGGCCCCGCCGGTCGTAGAGTGTGCCGTATCACTGGTTATCGCAGATCATGCCATCCGAGCTGGACTGATTGCTCCGGTACTAAAGTGATGTTCGATGGCAAGTGATCCGGATCTAGATGCCCTGCGGGAACGCGTGCGCGCCGTTACTGCGGATATCCTGCGTGATGTTCAAAAGCGTATGGAACTTGCCCGACAGATAGGCGAGATAAAAAGCCGAAAAGGGATAGAGGTAAAAGACGAAAAAGTTGAACGGGACATCCGCAGTATGGTCCTTTCCATTTCAGCAGATACTGGCATGGATGCGGAATTTGCCCTGCGGCTCTTAAACGTCCTACTTGAAGAATCAGAATCCATACAGGCACAAAAACGGCCTCCTCCCCCTGTAAAGCAGACTCATCTGGGCGTCTTCATGAAGGCAAGACAGCTTGAGTCTAGCGGCAGACAGATTATCCACCTTGAAGTAGGCGAGCCTGATT
>DATEIL010000035.1:0-3226 GCA_035279085.1 Nitrososphaera sp. | reverse complement strand
CAACAATAACCCCTTTACTGGAATTGGTTTGGTAATTGGAGGTCCATTATTCTACATCCTCGGCAGTTTTATTTACTCTGCATTTCCCGGCTGGTCGTGGACTTTTGCAAATCCAAATTTTGCATGGGTTATGATGCCTGTTGTATTTGGGTACTTGTATTTTGTTGCCATAACCATATCACAGTTGTGGAAATACGTAACGAAATAGGGAAATTCATCAACCAACTTTTTATGTTGCCAAGTTCAATATATGTTTGAGAGGGCATAGGCGTTACTCTAGGACGCCGCGCATGATAGCCAACAACAACTACATACGTGAGAAATTCCAAGTTATTCCGATGATCCATGTCTCATGAAATCCATTATCGCGACTGGTAAGAGATAATAGATTTCATGAGCACGAAGGAGTGTGGAATATAAAACCAATGCAATGAATCTCACCAGGGTTGCCTGATATGAACGATAAAGGCACCTATAGATTTTTTTACAAGCACAGCATTTTCTTAACCTGGATATATGTCTGAACGAGGTGATACGCGAAGCCTCCTTCCTGTGAAAGTCAAGTGCCCAATGTGCGGCAACAGAATGAGCCAGATGGGCATCAAAGATAGCACAACTACTGACCTGACAATGAGCACTCTTAACTACAGCGTGTCAGACAAGATCAAGAAAGAAGGTAAGAAGAAGCACTTTGTTCGAACTGCAGTTTTTGTATGCGACAAGTGTCGGAACATCCAGTCGTTTCTGTTGACGACAGATTCTAAGGCAGGAAAGAAAAATTTGCCTACATCATAAAAAATAAATATCGTTTTCTTCATCATCATATTGATGATTTCCCGCGCGCGCAGAACGCGAGGTTTTACGTCCGTTAGGTAAGGACTTGACGTCCGTTGAAATGTCGATGTGTATGTGTGCGCGTGTGTGTGGGATACGACGACGATATGTGTTCCCCCGCTTCCCATTGCCGTAAAGTACCAAGATTGAGGGGGAGCGGGGGCCCATGTTGGCTGGCGGGGGATTGACTTCGCTTCTATGTGTGCCATTTTCTTGCAGAGGAACTCCAGTAGACGCGATTCAAAGTTTGTAACCCTGCATATACCCTAGCTCAAAACTCTGCAACCAGAACCTGTTGTCCTCCCAGTTACTATGCCTCATCTCGAGAAAGGAACAGCCAGTGCGATTGGCTAGTTTTGGAGATTTATCTTTCTAAAGTGATTGCCTTCTATGGTTTCCAGATGGTCGATGTAGAAAACATGTGTTGCAGTGGAATCCAAAATGGTGAAGCCTGCGGTAGTCAGGCCAGCTTCCAGAAGCAAGCACGTTAACGGTACTTGCGTTCGCTCCTCTTCGCCCGCTACGGTGGATGCATTATATAAAATACAAGGAGTAAATGTAATTCAAAAATACTGTGATGTTTGTCTGCCCCGAGCTGAACTTTGAAGAACAAGCTCGATACCATTCAGTTTTGAAAGTGCTTGCTATTCAGATATCCAAATCGGCGTATTTGTGAACAAATTCCCTTCCAAGTATTGTTGTCTTGTACATCCGCTTTGATTTATCATATTCCAAGAAACCCCTGCGCAAAAGGTCTGTCAGATATTCGTCATTACTAATCGCATTCACATACGCCTTGTACATTATCTTGGTCCTTTTGCTTGGCTCAATAGCAGCGTTTAGCATATCCGCATAGATTTCGTATCTTGACCTACGATGAGAGGTCTGCTTTTTTTTCTTGCCGTTGTTCTTGTCAACATCCTCAGCCTTTTCAAAGAAAGGAGCGCTCAATACGAGTGTCTCTCTCGCTTGTGTTCCCTCAATTCAATCATGCTTAGAAAAGCCCTGCTGCACATGAAGCAGTAGTTTTTCAACGAATACCGAAATGCGATATAGTTGGCAAATTCGTCCTGTTGCCTTATTATGATATCGTTGCGAATTTCCTGTCCACTTGAGGTAAAACTGAGGCGCATCTATCCGACTTCAGAGAATCAAAGTTCTATAATTAAGTTATGAGAGAATAGGGCAGCTTTTGCTATTGCGATACAGCGGCCCTTCATCTTACCATGAAGTTACGACAGATTGAGACACTTTTTCCTACATGTCGTGCTGCAACTTTTGGTGTTCGCCAAGTTTGTCCAGCGAGTCAAACTTTTGGTTGCAGATATCGCATGATAGCGGGTTTAGATTCGGGTCGTTATAGTCGAGTCCTGGTTCACCCTGGTCCATGGCAAGCAAGGTGCATTATGAGATAAAACGGTTTTGTCAAATATGCGTTTGGTAATCGGAAGTTGAAAGACAAAAGTCAGGCAAACAAAGATTTGACAGGGCCCTTTGTAGAGGTTGGAGGAGTGGTTCAAGGCACGTTATTTACCATCTCATCATTACTTGAAAAAGTTTGGCAGAAGCAGGTTATGTTTATTATGATGATATGGCATCTCTATCTCCTTCGCGTGTAGTTAGTATGCCCAATGGCTATGACAGACTTTTTTCAGAAATTAGGTATGTATCTCACTTTCTTGACTATTGTGAGGCACTTGTCATGGCCGAAGAAAAACTGTTTTCCCACCTTGGCGGCTTGCATTCGACTGCTCCAATCCGAACACAAATGCTAACCATCCTTGACCAAACCCTATCTATTTCGAAGCATATGGAAGAGAGAATATACCCCGATATTAGGAAAGGAATCGTCGAGCATAACGTGAATATGGATGAAGTTTTCAGGGTCCACGCTGCCGAAGCTATGAGGAAGGAGGGTATTCCAGACGCCGAAGTAAATGCCACTGTCAAGGGCTCAATTGAGAGAACTATGATAGATTTTGGAAGTATCGATACTCACTTTGATTCAATAAATAGCCGACTGTCAAAATTGAAAGAGCAGGTTCGAGCCTTAAATGACTGAGAGGAAGTCGGGTTAAGCAGGCCTTCCTTGCCTTGGATTGTGCCAATCAGCTATGATGCTTCTTGCTTCTCGATGTGTTGTGGAGTCGGCCAGTGATTCCCGTGCCGGTAGCGGCTACTACTCTACTTGATAATCACAATAGCGGTGATCTGAGATTATTCAAAGGCTCGGTTGACCTGAAATACGAGGTTGAGGGAAAAAAGTGCATAATAATCGACGCCAGGGAATGGAAAGTTTTCCAATCAAAGATGGTAAAGTCGCCAACCTTTACCAAGGCCAGTGCATGCCCATTGAAGAAGAAGGTAGGATGGATACGGGCAGTGCGATCAT
>DATEIL010000034.1:0-14910 GCA_035279085.1 Nitrososphaera sp. | reverse complement strand
AAGGTATTTTGGCGCCGATCCGTCAGACGAGGCAGTTGCCTTGGCACGGAAGAACCTCAAAGGCAGGTCAGTCACTATCGCCAAGGTGGATGGGGAGCGCCTGCCATTTTCAGATGAGTTTGACATCGTCTACCTGGGCGAATCGCTCTACGCCTCCAGCGACAAGGCGACTTTTCTGCGCAATTGCTACAGGTCACTGCGCAGGGGAGGAACCTTGATGATACTCGAAGGGCTCGTCCCTGAAAATGGAGTTGAGGGAAATGACAACAACGACATGGTGATACTGGGTATGCAGCTCGATTTTGCTCTTCAGGGGCACAGGTTCATGCAAAAGCAGGAGCTGATGGGGCTGGTTCGGGAGGCAGGATTCAAAAAGACGGTTCTGATGCCACTGGGAGGGTCGGTTTACCTGGCGAGTGCAAGAAAGTAACCCTACTCTGCCCCAAAGAATCCGAGCAGATCAAAGCCTTCGGTAGCCTTGGCCTTTATTTCCGCTATTGATATCAGGTGACCATCAGGATCCTTGATTATTGCGTGCTTGCCAAAGGGCTCCTCTTTCGGTTTTTTGTAGAACTTTACTTTCTTTTCCTTCAACTTTTTGACGCTGGAATCAAGGTCTCCAACTTCAAAGCCCACTAGCATGCCAGAGCCGGTCTTAATTGCGCTCTTTTTCTTGGCAGGATGTAGGGCGAGCACCGTATTGTTGTTAAAGAATTCAGTCCAGTCTTTAGACTTGGTCTTTATCGGCAGGCCAAGTGTGTCCTTGTAGAACTTTACCGACTTTTCCATGTTGGATACAAGCAGTATGACTGCCCCGACCTTGCTAAATGACAAATCAGCGCACCTTCAACAAGATTCTGCATGTGGTAAATTAAGAACTTATCGATGCGGGACTCCTTCCCAAGAGGCCGTGGTCCGTAACCACATAGCCAAGATACAACGAAGAGTGACGAGCATTTGCCAAGAATATATGTGCCCATTCTATTCCTGCCTTTGAAGTCAAGGTCTAAACCAGTGAGGCTGGCAGTTCTCCTGTTTCCTCTCATGAGTCCCTTCTAAACGGCGGGCGCTCACCAACTTTTGACTGTGATGCAGGAATAGACCGACACGATGAGTGCACCTTGGCCTGTTCATCTACTGGGAAATATTGTTTCATCGGGCACTCACAATCATGCAGCATATGCGGTTCCACAAGCGTGCCAATATGTAAGTATCTATGTATGCACTCTAATCTTGCAGCTGCATGACCAGCCTTTCATTTCTGGCAAGGACATGATCTTGGATATCCGCGATTTGCGTGCCGTTGTCCAATGTTACCTTTGATATCTTGGACTGATCCACTCCCCAGATTGCAAGGAACTCGCCAAGAGTGTACTCGCGCTTTACCACGGATTCTATATGGATCGTTCCGCTCTGGTCGTGTGTATGGATGGGCGAGAGAAGACCCCTGGAAGGACCAAAGTTGTCGAGGGAGTGGTCGTGCCAGAGCTCAGGTGCTATTCCAATTTCTGCTGGTAGCTGGATGCCCCGACCTTCTACATTTCTTAGCTGAAGAAGCACATGGTCGTGCATTACTAGATTAGGGTTGGCGTGTACCTCTTCAAGCTGAAAGTTGCGCTCGTTCAATGCACCCTGACTGACGGGAGAATTAGACGCCAGCGTCCCCTGGTATATCAAAAAGATGGTTGCAATGCCCGAGGCCACCAAACCAATTCCTGCATATGCAAACAACCGCTTCTGGCTAATGCCCACAATACAAATGGCGGATACCCGGTGCTAAAAGCCTTCTTAAGGCAATGCCGAGTAGGCTTTTTGACTACACCTGCGCTGTGGCAATCAGAACGTCCCATGGAAACTCGATTTTGCCGTCGTGCATGAATCCCCGTGCTCTTTCTAGAGCCCGCTCCTTGATGCTATTGCATATATTTCTGCTACTCTCTATTCTTGCCCTGATCGAGCTGGCCGTGGTAGAAAGATAGTCCGACCAGTACTGGTCAAATGTTCCCGCTTGATAGTCAAATGAAAATTTGGTTATCGATATTTGTCTATAGCCAGAATTGCCAAGTATTTGCCTGAGATCATGGGGCTCTCCAAAGCGGTGAACCGTTGGAGCGCCTGACGGCCTGATATCCGGAATAAATTCTAGGACAGGCTTCATTATGGTGCTGAAATAGGGAACGCCTTCGGCTGTCCCGTGAACGGCAAGTGACAGCCTGCCCCCTGGTTTCAAAAGCTTCCTGAGCGACAGAAGCACCTTGTGAGCATCAGGGAAGAACATGAGGCCATACTGGCAGAGTATGTTGTCAAAGTGGCGGCCGAAAAGTCCGATGTTCTCTGCATCCATCTGAATGAATTGGGCCAAAGGTAATGACGTTCTTGCAACTGCCAGGGCGCCCCTGGAAAAATCAATCCCAAGCAATGAGCCGGAATTTCCGAGCTTTTTCATCACCGCAGCCGAGACCGCACCCGTGCCGCATGCGACATCCAGAACACTCACCCCTGTCCGGATTTCTGCTGCCCTTACCAACTCGGCAGTTGATCTGAAAGGCCCCTTGCCAATGCCTGCCCATGAAGAGTGATAGTCTGGTGCGACGACGTCCCAGTTCCGCATGGATGTCAGCTTGTAAGTTGTGGGGTCATAAGCCGGTGCGACCATAAGTTGTTTTCAATTTAAGGAAAGATTTAATTCCATTTTAAGATGCTTCTCTACCATACATATGAAGGAATTCAGGATATTGCAGAACTGCTCGATCTGCGGCGAGGCTTTTGATTCGGATTACAAATTAATGAAGCACATGAGCATGAACCATCAAACTCCGGAAAAATCCGGATGGACGGGGGAAGACTCTTGTGGCTGTGGCGGCGAACATTCACACTCCGGTCACTGCTAGAAATCAGGCCTGCGAGCTTTGATAGCTGACAAACTTTACTTCATTTATGTGGCTAAAAATGAAGAGTGGGAAATGCGACAGAAGGAAGACTGGGACTATGTCGAGTCAATGTCGCGCTTTTTCAGGTGGTGGGCAAAGCGGTATTTTGAGGTGGATATGCCTGTCGAGGCGGATATTCTCCCTGTCATCCCCGGCAGGCTATTTGACAGAATGTCACTTGCATACCTAATCCGCGATCACGAAGGGCGAGGAAACGATGTCCTGCATTTTTACTTGGCCTATTTCAAGCCTTTCTGGACTGATTGCAATACTGAAGGTTACACTGCAAAGAACTTGGGAGTATCGTGGTGGCAGCGCCCTGCCGAGGAGACATCCGAGTCTGAACGACTGAACCTCTTTGTTGAAAAGAACTGCCCGCGAGTTTCACATATCCTTGCGCACGAGCTACTAAGGGTGAAAGGAAAGACAAAGAAGCAATATTTTGGAGATGTACATGATTTGTGGGACAAGCACATCTACGATAACCTGCCTTTCCTTTATTTTGACTCTCACTTCAAAAAGGTTAACAAAGCTAGCTCGTACAAGTTTGTGACACTTGATCCCGGCCTGCTTTCAACATGACGGTCGCCGTCCGTAGTGGCAGACATACGGGGGAAATGGCTCGTGTTTGAGCTTATTGTAAGATCGGGTGCCCTGATATCTGTCGCAGGAATTGCTCTGTTTGTTGCCTTCGTGGCAGTGCTTTTAGTCTTTCCTGTGGTTAAATCTTGCAATACTGACAAAACAGGCTGCACTTTTGCGTCAACAGCACCAGACCCGTTTCGTTCGATAATAAATCCAGGCTACCTGGCCGCATCCCTGCTTGTAATTGCTGGAGGGGTGTTCATGTTAAGATTTGCGAGGTGGCGAGAGTCCAAAAAAACTGGAGAAGGTGAATGAACTAGCCTACTCCTACCGGATCCTTTTGCTCAGTGTGGTCACGTTTGGTGTGTTCTTCCATTTCGGCCCGCGTAAGAAAGGCCTTCCCACAGAACGAGCATGTGACCCGGGCAGTATCTGCTCTCGATGCCATTGTACCAAATACGTTGACAAGATATTTAATGAATTCAGCTGTTCGCCGGATATAAATAAGAGGCGATAGAAAAAAATTCACATTGAAGAAGGTAAGATTCTCTGCTGCTGAGAATGAATTTCTCAGCCGGAACGAAGCTTGCAGGGTCGCGACATGCAAAGATGACGTGCCACATATCGTGCCTGTCTCTTACGTTTTCAAAGAAGACAATTTCTATTTCGCAACGGATTACGGTACGAAAAAACTTGAAAACCTGAAGGCCAATCCGCGCTTGGCACTTACTGTCGATATCTACAGCTCGGTGGGAAACAAGGCCGTGTGCGTCCAAGGCGATACAGAGCTTATCGAATCCGGAGCTCACTTCGAGACATTGTACGACTTGTTTCACTCAAAATTTGAATGGGTCCGCAAAGATCCTTGGAATCCCGGAGAGGCACCATTTGTCAAGGTGGTGCCTTATGCAAAAGTAAGCTGGGGGCTTGACTGAAATGTCACGCAGGGAAAAAGTTGACGAAATTGCTGGAAGGATATGTGAGGCAATCATTCCAGTCAGAGGCGAGTATCATCTAGGGCGGGGGAACTCTATCGCAATCTGTACGCTGTCCAGCCTCGACCTCTTGAAAAAGATCTCGGCTACACCATCGTTGATGGACAGGGTTGCAATAGTTGGAAGACTGTTGTCAGAGAACAAGGGAATAGATACAATGATCCGATTTGCTATGAATCACCCTCAGCTTGAGCTGCTAGTACTTTGTGGCAAGGAGGTTAAGGGACACCTTGCCGGGCAGGCACTGCTCGCGCTTGCTAGGCATGGTGTGGATAGTAGCGGGAGGATAATCGGTGCCCTGGGACCATACCCGACCTTGCGGGAAGCGCCTCATGCTGTCAATGCATTCCGGGCGCGCATACGAATCGTGGATCGCGTGGGAACGACAGACATTGAAAGGATAGGCGAACTAATAGCCTGATTCCTGTCTCTCCCTGTTTATCTTGTTCTTTTTGACATATTCTTCAAGAATGTCCGAAGGCTCCATTCCGAGTTCTATTGAAGCCTGCACAACAAAATGCCAGATGTCGATTAGCTCTTCCCTTGCCGCTTTGCTATCAAAGGCGACCGGCTTTTTCCACCACTTCCAGTCGGTAAGCCTCTGCAATTCTATTGCTTCATGCACAATGGCAGTGGATAGTGCAGAGACTCTTCCCTGGAGTGAATCGGGATACCTTGACAGATCCATCATTTTCGCAAGTTGCTTCTGCATTTCAAATATAGACGCCAGATTATCCATGTCCTCCAAAACCGGCGCAAATCTAAAAAGTTTGACATCCTAGTTACGGCTCCTGACGTATCGAGGAGCCTGTGCGAAAGCTTTAAGGCATGAGCCTAACTAATAGCAATAGCAATGGTCTACTCTTCTGACAGGCCTTCTGCACCGCAGTCTCCTGCGGATGAAAGCAATTCTTCTGCATCACTTGGCAATATTCTGAGTTCATGCCTGGACATGCTTCGAATCGAAGACGCTAATACCCGCAAGAAAGCGGTGGAATTCATCGGCAGTGTACCGCCGGGCACCATCAATGCCTTTGGCAAGTGGATAACTGCCGTAAAGGCAATCGCCGATTCCTGCGCAGCTACGGGCAGACTGTTTTCCCAGTCTGAGATGTGCGACTTTTTAACAGTAGCCGCTAAGGGGGTTGACTCCAACAGGGCAGGAAGTAAGGCAGTCAACGATGCTACCTTCCACATCTATGTAGATATCATGGAAAACTACAACAAGCTAAACAACGCTGTAAAGCTTCACTACCCCCGGATAATTATCGACACTATATCCGCGCTTGACCGGGGTGTAGATACGCGGGGCGAAGCCGTGGGTGTTTATGCGATCGACCGATATTATCAGGAAAGGAAAAAGAGCGCGCCTATGGAAGATCCATCGCTTGCGTATGCCACGACGCATTTCGCTGAAACGGCCCGGTCAGCCTCCGCGCGCTACAACAACAATAATGGTGATGATCAACAGGCCTCGTTTGACGACGACCTGGTCGAGGCGCTGGTAGAGATAACAGGAAGAGCCAGAAAGGATCTTGAGGGCTCCCTCTCAGTCTTGCCAAGTATTGACATCAAGAAAATCAAGGATCTATCTTCCAATTACAAGCGGTTGCAGAAATACACAAAACTTGCAAACACACCGGGCTTTAAGAAAGAAGTTGAAAAGGATCTCGGCAAGAGGCTTACCGACAACCAGCTACAGCATGCCGTAAATTCTATACGAAAAGCCAACAGCTACATTGAAAATGTCCTAGATGGCAAATTCGTTCCTCATGGCACTCATGGGATCAATCATGTCAAACATAACCTAGAGTACGGCTACCAGCTCATGGGACTCATGGAGCCTAGGAAGAGGCGCTCCGGCTAGACCAGACTTGTTTGAGCTTTGAGCATCCGCTCTAGGTTAAAGCGGATGTCTAGAAATTTTACACCTTCTTCTGTCGTCCAGTAGACTGATGAATCTCCGGTTGCTAGGAGCTTTTTGCTCAGAAGAAGGCTCAGAATCCATCTAAATTCATCGGTCCGCAGACCCGACTCTAGTTCAGAAATTCTGGTAGCCGAGATGCCTGAAAGCGCAGCTGACAGGAACCGAGCAGCTATTTCATGTACGTCCAACAATGCTCCTAGCGCCTGAAAATATGATTAAAAGATTGTGACGCACAGTTCTGAAAATAGAGTACGGAATTAGACAATGTCGTCATCCCATCTCGGTCGCATTCAAACGCCGCCTAAATATGGAGAGTCTTTACCTATTGGTGCAGGTGTTTCTTGTTGAGCTAATTATGGTCCATGAATTATTAACTTTTTCTGCGAATGATCTAATAATTGAGGATAAGTCGATCCACGCTGAAATTAACTCCAAACTCTTTCCTTGAAAGTCCATTTCTTGTTAAATAGAAAGTTGCCTATAGATGCGACTATTACGCCCAGAACTAGGGCAATTGCGTAATCCAAGTGAGCTGCTTCCACAAAGACATAGACGATTGACAGTTGCAGCAAGGCGCCAATCGAACTAAAACCTAGGAACATCCCGTACTGGATGCTGGTTCTTTTGGCACCAAAATTCCTGTCTTCAAATGTCCAGATCTTGTTTAGGAAAAAGTTTGATGTCATCGATATCAAAATTCCAACTATGGTACCGTGCAAATACCACAGGGAGGGAATCAACACGCTCAGCAGTGCGGAAATGGCGTAATTGACCAGAAGGCCTGAGCCACCGACTGTGTAAAACCTGCCCGCCTTTGAGAGGAACTTTACAGAGTTGCGTCTTTCAGATGGTGCGGAAGAGCGACCATGGCTGTAGAGCCGATAAACAGCCCTCATATAGTCAAACATTACGGTGGCATCTACCTTGCTTGCGCCAAGGGTTCTATTCGTAAATGTATAGGGAATCTCTCTCACAATGACGCCTTTGAGCTTTACCAGCATTTCTAGAAGCATTTTGTAGCCAATTGCATCAAACTTTACGTTGGCAATTATTGTGCGTCGGAATGCAAAGAACCCGGACATTGGGTCTTTGATGCCGATCCCAAGACCGACCTGCGCGATCTTGGTCGCGCCTCTGCTCATAAGTTTGCGCTTAAATGGCCATCCTATTATTGAACCTCCGTTAATGTACCTGGATGCGACAACAATGTCGCAATTGGGATCCTGCAGTTCTTCTACCATGTGCGGAATAGTCTGCGGCGGGTGTGAAAAGTCGCCATCCATCACGACAATTATTTCACCACACGATGAATCGACGCCTGCCAGTATCGCAGAACTGAGGCCCTGCTTTGACGGTCGGCTGACGACTTGGATGTGGATATTTCCATTCTTCATTCCCGAAGCGATCCTTGTCACAAGATCCGCAGTGCCATCAGGCGAATTGTCATCCACTACCACTACCTCTGCGGTCAGATGCTCCGGAAGGGATTCGCTGATGGAATTGAGCATTTTCGCAATGTTTTGCGACTCGTTGTACGTAGGAATGACTATTGACAATGCCACCCTTCTGGGCTCAAGTAACCCCTTCTGCAAAGGCGGATCCACTATCCTATGATTCCCCCAGTTGGAAATATAAGATTTTCATCACAAACCTCCTAGACCTGTCGCTAAGTCTAACCGTCTGCATAAGAACAGAACTTAACGAATCTCCGAAATACCCCGCGATGTTATCCCGAAGGTTGCGGGATCCTTGCCCGGGGGCTGGACAAGCACTGCGCGAAATACCGAATTCCTTGCATCCACTATCTCAAGCTTTAGCTTAAAGTGCGAATAGATGGAAACTGAACTCCCCAGATATTCGCGCTGCTGCGATGGAATTATCGCCTGAGCAACATTTCTCCCCGCCTGATCGATCACAGTCGCCGGAACGTTTCTGACCATGTTTGTTATTACCACTGCGCAGTGCGATGCCATTGCCGAAATGGCCAAGTCATGCAAATGCTTCATAATTGCAAGGTGTCTTGAAGGACCAGAGTATTCTGCAGAAAACAATGATGTAACGGTATCTATTATCAATAGCTGTGGATCCAGCTGGGGGATCTTTTGCACCACGCTTACCTGGTCGGCTGTTCCAAAAGCACGCAAGTATGTTATTTTCTCCAGCACTTCCCGAGAAGTCCCAATCTCCAATATCCTCTCCGGCCTAAAGGTGCCAGCTGTATCCACAAACAGCACTCTGTCACCATTCTTTGCGCAATTGACTGCAAGTGTAAAACACAACTGCGTTTTTCCGGAACCGCTTTCTCCATAGACATCCGTAATCATCCCGCTGCGTATACCTCCCCCAAGTAGATCATCCAGTGATTCCGATCCTGTTGAAATCAGTATGAATCTCCTCAGATACAATAAACGAATGTCTTCTACCGACATATTTACTTGCGCAAAGGAACCTTTTTATTCGAGCCATCGCGTTTTCACTTGCAAAGTGATTAACTAGATTGTCATCATCTTCGCCGTCATCTCCGCAGCCAAAGCGTCCACTTTCTACTCTGCAACGAGCAATAAACCGCAAGGTTGCCGTGCGACTAAAGAGTGAAATCGAATACAAGGGGAGGATGAACAATGTAGATTCGTACATGAACCTTATCCTGACAGATGCCGAAGAGTTCGACGGATCGGATGTCCTTGCCAATTACGGCAAGGTGGTGATCCGGGGAAACAACGTATTATTCATAAAGCTAGAAAAAGAATTCTGATCATGATCGCAACTCCGGTGACAACCTATACATGGTAAAAAGATGGCTGTTTACTTCTGAAAGCGTAACCGAAGGCCACCCTGACAAGGTCTGTGACCAGATTTCAGATGCAATCCTTGATGATTTTCTGCGCCAAGATCCTGAATCCCGCGTCGCAGTAGAGTCAATGACCACTACAGGCATCGTCTTTGTCGCGGGGGAAGTCACATCGAAATCACGCGTTGATGTTCAGAAAATAGTAAGAGATACAATCCGGGAAATTGGCTATGATAAGCCAGAGTATGGCTTTGATTGCGATTCATGCTCTGTACTCGCTTCGCTGCATGAACAGAGCCCAGACATTTCCATGGGTGTTACGGCCACTGGAGAAAAGGAACAGGGTGCGGGCGATCAGGGGCTCATGTTCGGCTATGCCACGAACGAAACTCCCGAACTGATGCCGCTTCCAATCAGTATGGCCCACCAGATCTCTATGAAGCTTGCCGACGTTCGCAAAAAGAAAGAGCTGGACTGGGTCCGCCCAGATGGCAAGACGCAGGTATCAGTGGTCTACGAGGATGGTGTTCCAAAGAAAATAGACACTATTGTGGTATCGACGCAGCATTCACCAGATATTGGCCTAAGCCAGCTCCGCGAGGCTGTTATCAACAATGTAATCAAGCCGGTCTGCGGCAGCTGGGTCGATGGTCAGACGAAATTTCTCGTAAACCCGACGGGGCGTTTTGTTATTGGAGGGCCGCCTGGCGATACTGGGCTTACAGGAAGAAAGATAATCGCTGACACGTATGGCGGAATGGGGAGGCATGGAGGAGGTGCATTCTCTGGCAAGGATCCCTCAAAGGTGGACAGATCTGCCTGCTACATGGCCCGTTACGTGGCAAAGAACATTGTTGCTGCCGGCCTTGCAGAAAAGTGTGAAGTCCAGGTAGCCTATGCCATTGGTGTAGCCGAGCCAGTCTCAATCATGATTGACACATTTGGCACAGGCAATTCCGAAGATGAAATTGAAGCCAGGGTAAGAAAGGTATTTGACATGAGGCCGGCAGGCATTGTAAGGACACTTGACCTAAAGAGGCCGGTATACCGCAAGACTGCTGCATACGGCCATTTTGGAAGAAACGAGCCAGGCTTTACGTGGGAAAGGACTGATAAGGCACCGCTTCTGCGCTAATAATAAAAATATCCCCCGAGCATAGCTTTCTTGTTGTTGTTGGAAGGAAGGCTGGCTATTGTCACCGGTGCGGCGGGGGGCATCGGCTTTGAAACGGCAAAAAGATTTGTCGAACTTGGCGCCACGGTGATTGTCTGCTCTAGAAAACCAAAGCGGGCTTTGCAGGTTGCAGACAAGATAGGCGCCGGCGCTATCCCCGAAGAGCTTGACATCGCCGACAGCCAGAGCGTAAACCGTTTTACTGCCAGGATATCGAAAAAGCACCACCATCTCGATATTCTTGTAAATAACGCAGGATATCCTTTTGAGCGTGAGATATGGTACAAGAAATTTCATGAGGTAACGGATGATGAATTGAGCAGGGTCATAGATGTTGATTTGAAAGGCACTGTCAGGATTACACAGCTATGCATTCCACTAATGAAAAAAGGCGGCGTAATCATCAGTATTGCTTCAACGCCCGCGATCGCAGGTCACACGGAAGGTGCACCCTATACGCTGGCGAAATCTGCACTCATTGCAATGACAAAGCACATCGCCTTGGAATACGGACGACAAAACATCCGCGCGTTTGCCCTTGCACTTGGCAATATCGCGACGGAAGCCACATTCGAATCAATGACTCCGTCTGAACGTAAAAAGGCTGCAGAGGAAAATGCGCTAAAGCGATGGGGCCGGCCAGAAGAAATCGCAAGGACAATAGCCAGCCTGGCAACGGATGACTTTGCATTCGCAACCGGCAATACCATTATAGTCGATGGCGGCACAGTGCTTCGGTAGATGGTCGGCAAGGAAGGAGACGAACAGTTCTACAAAGAGCTAGAGCTTGCCGAGCGAGAGCAGGAACTGCCGCCCGAAATACAGGACAAGTTGAAAAAAGGGGCGCTGAGGACAGGGTATACCACAGGTACGACTGCCTCCGCAGCGACAAAGGCAGCGGTCTATGCGATGATAGAACGCAAACCCCTGGAACAGGTAACTGTAACGCTACCAAAACGAAGGACTGTCACACTAAAGATAGCATGGACGAAAATGGAAGACGGAATAGTTACTTGCGCCGTGGTAAAGGATGGCGGGGATGACCCTGATGTCACTAGCGGCGCAGAAATATGCTCAACTGTCTCTTTCAATGAAAAGCCCGGAACTATCAACATAGATGGAGGCAAAGGAGTAGGAAAGGTAACCAAGCCCGGGCTTGGCCTTGAAATCGGCAAGGCCGCAATTAACGATACGCCGATGCAAATGCTGAAGCAGGCAGTGATAGAATCAGCAGGAGCACAGCTTCAAACCCGCGGAGTAGATGTGCTACTGTCTGTTCCGCGCGGAGAGGACATTGCAAAAAAGACCGACAATCCGCGCTTGGGCATACTTGGGGGCATCTCTATTCTTGGGACCACTGGAATAGTGATGCCATATTCGACGGCGTCATTTGCGGCTGCGATCAGACAGGGACTCGACGTTGCACTTGCAGCAGGGGCCACGGACGTCGTCCTGACCACTGGAGGAAGGAGTGAGGACTTTGCAAAGCAGCTATTTCCATCTCTTCCTGATCACTGCTTTGTGCAGATGGGTGACTTTGCGGGATACTCTGTTAAGCAATGTGCAAACAAGAAAGTAAGTAAGGCTACGATCGCCGGATTTATTGGCAAGCTGACAAAGATGGCGATGGGAGTCAAGCAGACACATGTTGCAGGGTCCCATGTCAGCATGGAGTTCATGGCCGGCCTGGCAGTTCAGTGCGGAGCTACAGAGTCCGTCCTGCAGGAGATTCGAACTGCAAACACTGCCCGGCACGTGTCAGAGCTTGTCAACAGGCATGGAATACATGGCTTTTATGACCTAGTCTGCAAAAAGGTCCACGAGCAGATGTCACAGCATGCCGGAAACAGCCTGAAGATCAAAGTGGTCCTGTTTGAATTCGATGGCCGCGTCATAGGGCAATATCCTGCACAATCATGATGATTAGTTCCTGTGGCGCACTCTCGACACCATTGTCTTTGCACCGTGTTTTTGCATTCATGACGCCGTAGGCTCTGCAAAGCAAAAGAATCTTTCAAGATTTGCAAATTTTAGCGCGTTTGGTCTAACGTTAACACATCCTACACAAAAGTCGCACTCTAGTTTCACCTTGAGGCTTGCGACCTTGATATGGAAATGTGACTCCAGTCTTTCCGACTCGTCAAGCATGTCTCATCAGGTCTCTTTTATCGTCATGTCAGCTATTGAAAGATCGGTTTCCGCTTGACTGCCTTCATGAAACTCTTGTTGACCAAGCGTTAGTACCTTGCCTTTATGGAGAGAGTGTTCACCTCTTTCTCAAAATATCGACCTGAAGAATTTGCGGCTATCCTGCATGATCGATCTCAATTTCGCGACACCCGTTTCAATCTGACCTATGGACACAATTTCTTCGCTTAATCTTCCAGCCTTTAGCAATAACTAATCTTGGCATCAGTCCCAAGCCTCTCGACAATTATAGATGGACTCTTAGCTTCAATTGGCTGAAAACCAGCAATTCACTAGCGATAAACTTCTGAAATTCGGCATCCATGGATCCATTTTTGATCCCATGGCGCGTTTTGCAGCTTTCTAATGGGCAAATATCGAACTCTCTGGTCTAAGAATTCTTGGCAATCATATATTTCGATATAGTCCGGCTTGCATGAATCCGTATTGAGCTCAAGGCTGCGAAAGTGACCATTAGCATAGAACTCTCCATAAAATGGCACTTTTGAAGGTTCAAATACATCATTGATAGCATACCAAACAAAAGCGCTTGCACCGCATTTTCATACTCATTTTGATATTCAGTATAATTCTTACGACGTTACAGCCGGTTGCTTCCTTTCAGTATGGACCATATGGACCACCTCCAGCGTCGATAAGAGTTGACAAGACGGTATACTTGCCGGGGGAGACTGTAAGAGTAACGATCGAACTTCCCGCCCTCTCCCAAGCCTCCGGTGATCGAATTAGTTATGCGGCAGCCCTGACCCTAATTGAAGGAATTATTGATCAACACACAATAATGCAATTGACCAAGCCGATCAAACAAAATCCCACTTACATAGAATTTGAGCTTCCAGAGCGCGATCCTACTAACAGTAACTATCATTATGTGATTAAGACGAGAGTATATGACGATGACTTGAAAGAATACGGCTGGTCGGTAATAGCATTATCTACCATTGCCGGAGGTGACAAGGTTGGAATATCGGACCTCAAAGTCGACAACGAAAAGGTCAACCCGGGAGAGTCCCTTGATGTAAGTTATGCAGTAAAAGATGGTACAGGCGCCCTTGTACCTTGGGGTTATACTGGAATAGGGCTCTGCGATTCAAAATTGCAGGAACCTATTCCTGGAAATCTGGCTATAACTCCAAGCATTATTGCACGTGAAAATCAGTCATCCGCGTCATTCTATGGCTGTCACTTTCTTTACTCCGGAATTGCCAGCCCAACGGGTATCTTTAACATTAAACTACGGGTTCCTGCGGATTTGTCACCAGGGCATTATTTTCTCAACGCATGGACCGAAGCATTTCCTTTTCCTGATTCAGCTGCTGCATGGACAAATGTCGCCGTAAGTGATAAACAAAGGCCAGCAGGGGATGACCAGATAATTGCCCATAGCGTTTGGATGACAAATAATACGAATAGTGCAAACCGATTCTATCCGCCAATATCTCCCGATAATCCGTTTGTGACACCCGGTGAAGAACTGGGATTCTATGGTTTCCAATTTGGAAATCTTGGGGGTGCAGATATACTCGGCGAGAAGCCTGAGCTCCCTTACTGGCTTGATGAATCAAGTCTTGCACACAGGCCTGCTGTGAGCAACGTCAATGTCAATATCAAGATTGTTGCCCCCAGCGGAGCAGCTGTTTTCGACAAGAATGTGTTAACAAACTCTGATGGCTCCTTTCCAAAAATTACCTTTCCAATAACACAGGATCTGGAAGATGGGCTCTACTTGGTTTATTATAATGCCACTATGCCTGACGGGACATATGTTCACTACGTTGGAGATGATTCAGACAATGTTGATTGGTTCTATGTTAGTCGAATCCAAAAATTCACGGTGGAGACTGAGGGTAGAGCATACGATGTCATTCTGCAGGGAGTGGGCATTAATGCTTCACATTTTGTCTTTGACAGAGAATCAAGAACAATATCACTTGATATTCAAAGGATCAATGCCACATATGGCAACAGGCAATTTTTCAATTCGCTCATCTCAGCCGACTGTCCAATTTTGTATATCGAGGACCCGCTCTTGACAGGACGCTTCTCTATTACCTTCAATGACCAGCCTAACGCTGGCTGCGGAGCTACATGGTATGGTTCCTCCGGCAACGCCGGAAAGCTTATGGTTGGTCCGATCAACAAAAGCGGTAAATTGAGAATTCAGGGAACGTATGGCTTGCCTGCATTTTCCTTTATACCTGTAACGACAAGAACGATTGCGAATAACACTATTGTCAGTCAGATCACGGGAGTTACGGACACCATGAGACTCATCCCAACCCCTGTTCTAGATTGGAGCA
>DATEIL010000033.1:0-3058 GCA_035279085.1 Nitrososphaera sp. | reverse complement strand
TGCCTTGATTTGAGAACATCGACAGCCTTCAGGTTCCAGTAGTTGGACAGGATTTCCTCCATTGTCCTTATCTGACCCTGGTATACAAGGGATCCAAAAGTAGTAGTGCGGTAAAAAGAGTCCCGTTTTTCAATGAACCCAAGATCTCGAAGCTTTTTTAGCCGCACGTAGAATTGCTTCTTGCTCAGGTTGGCGGAGAGAATTGTTGATGACGCCTTAAAGCCCGAGTATGCCATCTTTAGTATGCTCGAAGTATGCCTGTCAGACAGAAGAGCGAAAATCTGTTCTGGAGTAGCTTGCTCTGGCATATCTTACCAGCATAGTATCCTTGGATCTATTTAACTTTTAATTAATGTCCATTTGCGGAGAAATCTTGAGAGAATTAGGGGACAGCTTGCCAATTCGCGAGCAATAGTGGTGGTTTACAGCATGGCGCAATCCACCGCCATTTTTGATTTTAACTGTGTCACAACCAGTCATTCAGTGCCGCCAAGCAATTCTACAGAAAGCTTGCTTGCCTCCCTGCCCTGTTTTCCAAGGCAGTCGATACTTGGCTTACACACATTATTCATACGGCTCGCTCTTTTTCTTTCGCCTATGAATTTCCATGTGATCTTGCAACCAAAGGTGGCCTGCATGGTTCTTGCCATTGCCGGATGGCTGCGAGTCATAAGACTGAACTTTAGACAAGTTGCATAGTGAGAGGTAACCCTACCAAGTGGATAGAAGTACAACGCATGTGGAAGAGCTTCTAACCGGCAACAAGAAATTATTTTTTCTCGCCAATAACCATGGAGATTGGGAAATAGAAATGAATCTTGTTTTCTTTCAAATGGCTTCTCATACCCAGGTTGTTCTCGGTTAAATCTGCCTTGAATAGAGTGCGAATCTTGTCTGCATCCTCAGGGTTGTAACAAGATGTTTGAAGAATACTTTCTAATTCTACTTCCAAATCTTGGCGTACAACTTTAAGATTGATTAGTCCTGCTTCTTCTCTCATGATTTTTTCCAATACACTTAATGTTAATGCTCCTGCGTGTGACGGGTCGCGTAATTTCTCTACCTGGTTGTAAGCATCTACTTTGTCAGGGTCAGGCGTCACATCAATGACTAGTACCCTCCCATTTCTGGTACAAACGCGCTGCATTTCCTGCAATACCTTCAATGGTTCTAGCAAGTGATGAAGACTGTACCTAGTTACCACCATGGAAAACGACGAATCCTCAAAAGGTAGTCGCTTAGAAACATCGCCGATTTTCCAAGTCACGTTTTCTAATCCTCTTTCTTGTTGCGTTTGCTTTGCCTGATCAATCATTGCAGGGGTTAGATCAATTCCAGTTACATGGGAAACGACTTTGGCAAATTCACAGGTCACTATCCCTGTACCGCAAGCAACATCCAGAACTATGTCATTTGCCCGTGGCCTGCTCAATTTCAACATAATCTCCAACCCGTATTGGTTGGAGTGCTCCGATAACTTGTGGTAGGGAATAGCATACCTTGTGAACTGTGAAATTATGGCTTCATTATGATGATGATGCTGATTATGCTGCTGAGGAAATCTATTATTATTTTTATCATCATCTTCTTCAGCGCTAGCCCTTTCCGCGGTGTTCATAAACCCTTACTATTATGTCTGCACACTGGACTTGATATAAATCAAATTTGTGTTCATGACCGTCTATCAACATGTCTCCCAGTATGCATGCTTACTCAGATAATGGATTGATAGTTTCTCGAAGGTGGGGGGAGCTAACTTATTCTTCAAAATTTCAACAAGAGGAGTTCCATGGCAATTATTCAGTCGAGCTGCAGGTCGAGCACCTTGACGGCCTGTGGACAATAATCCTGCAAGTTGATCGAAATGATGAATTTCAGTAAAAGACGAACGGACCGAGTCGTATCCGTGGGGAAAACCGAGGCCGATCTCGCAGACGCTGCTGGTGTCTGCTGGCATATATCCAAGAAAGCTGAGAAGCAGAAAACCCTTTCTTGCCATGACCTGGCACCCCATGAATATTTCCTAGTCGTATCTCAATATGCGCGCGCGTTTTTATGTATGTGCGCTTTCGTCGCCTGTCTATGTACCCCAGAGATTTCTCTGGCCAAGCGTTTCATGGCATCATGTCCGTTCGCCGGATATAGTCAATATAGGGCTATAGGGACTATATAGAAACGGTTCTTTACCTAGATTCGTACCCCGTATTGTGTGGCAACGGCATTTGAGCCCTCAATTTCAGGCCAAAAAGTTGTCCGCATAAGCCCAATTTCCGAGCAGGTAAAACGCCTCGGAGTAATCACCTGCGACTTTTGTCCCGGTATGGCCTCGTTTGACGTGTACCTGGAAGGCGTGATAAGCGAAGTAAATGTGCTGAAAAGATATTGCGAAGAGTGCATAAAGGGTGTGACACCAGCCGGCGTCAGCCCACAAGCATCCTGATTATAAGAAGGCATACCGCCGCCAGCGCAGCGCTTGCAGGGATTGTAATTATCCAGGCGTAGACTATTCTCTTGCCCAAGCCCCACCTTACGGCAGACAGTCTTCTCGTGGAGCCAGCGCCCATTATTGCACCGGATATCGCATGGGTCGTGCTTACCGGTATGCCGAGCCATGCCATTGAGGTAAGGATTACACCCCCTCCAGTTTCAGCGCAGAATCCCTGGTACGGCTTTAGGCTGGTGAGGCGAAATGCCATTGTCTTTACTATTCTCCATCCTCCAAAAAATGTCCCCGCCGCAATTGCAGCGGCGGCGCTCACTATTACCCATACGGGCACTGCAAACTGGTCTGAATCGAGCATGCCGCCCGCGATAAGCAGAGCAGTGATGATGCCCATCGTCTTTTGACCGTCATTGGCTCCATGAGTTAGCGAAAAGAACGCCGACGATACAATCTGCAGCCTGCCAAATACCCTGTTTACCTTTGTCGAAGTGTGACTCCTCAGAAAATACATTATGGCAAGGGTAAAAGCGGCTGCTATCACAAAGCCCACTGCCGGAGAGACAACCATGAAAACCAGAACCCGCTCGATCCCGTCGTACACAAGGGCCACGGGAC
>DATEIL010000032.1:0-10877 GCA_035279085.1 Nitrososphaera sp. | reverse complement strand
CCACCACCACCACCACCACTGCTATTATTTCTCCAAAAGACTACGGGAAATTCTAACTCCATTATTTCAGGTTGCGAAACGACATTTCGACGCCTCTGGAAGTGAAGTTCATACTGTGTGTGCTTCATCAGAGATGAGTGGGATTAATGACAACAAGCTGTCTGAACAAATGGGGCAGCGTTCAATCCTAGATTCAAATATTGACGCGCTCCAATAGCAGATCTCGCAAAGGGCAAAGTATCGTCGTGATTTCTCACTAAATGAACACGGGACTCTTGCAGACATGTATGTGTGCGCAAAGAGTTCGATTTACATAATAACAATACCTGCCAAAGTTGATCCTATAGACTCCCATAAGTCATGTACTCCTCATTACTTTATGTCGGTCAAGTTTTTGTCTAGGTTCAGGATTACTTATGTTGCGTTCCGATGAGGTTGACTGGAAACTCCGACAGCTGAATTACACTGCCATCCCAACCCCGTGAAAGGAAGTTGCGGAGCTACACCATCAACCTCGGTAATGTTCAGGAATCGGTTATTGAAAGCCAACGAATCCCGTTTAAATTAAACATAGTCAACCGAAAATAACACAGTATGTTCAAACAGCCCGGCCACTAATCTCGAACAAAATATTCTAGTACACGCGACGAATAAACCACACCGCTTATCACAATGCAACTCGTCATGATATTCACAGTATGAACTACGCCTCAATAAAGAGACTCAAACTCTTGACAATTGCCGTTGGATTGGCGGCAATTGGAGGCGTTGTATATGGCGGTTCAGTTTTTGCAAGCCACAGCTTTGAAGCTGGAGTAAAAGGGGATTCGCTGCCTGACAACACTCACGTCAGGCTCGATGGCTTAATTTTACCTCCTGGTGGCGTTCTGCCAGTATATGACGCAAGCCCGAATTTTGTATCCGGTCACCTTCTGCTAAGGGCACCATGTGACCCGGAGACTCATGCACCATACGTCACTGCAATCGCAGGGCACATTGACGAGAGTGCAGAGATGACACATGTAGACAAGGTACCGTTATACTACATTGACCATGCATCAACCGCAGGAAGCTGCGTATTCCATGCACACATTCCAGATCCACTAAATGGTGGTGCTCCAAGGGTAACGGACATTGCCCTCATTAACCTATCCGGCCAGAACGCGACTTTTACTGCTGGCGATGTGGTAGATGTAAACGTTCAGCGCGTGCTTGGCAGCATTTCTGATGCCCCATACGAGACACCACAGCTACCTGGAGAACTAACACATGGCAACCCAGTTTACGATCTGAACGACGACAACATGGATAATGACGGCCTTGGATTCGTCCATGAAGAGGAGGGTGAATAGGTAGAATGAACAAGTTTGTAGTTGCAGGGATTGCAGCAGCAGTTGCATTCAGCTTGATTGCCGCATCAGGTAACTTGCTCGTACAGCCAGCATTTGCGCACAGCCTTAACATGCAAAGCGTAGAAGTGCATGGCGCAGGCGAGCGACAAGTCACAATTGTACTCGGACACGCTAACGAACCTGCATACGGAGCAAAGCCAGGGATTTCAGATGGGAGACATGCGGTAGAAGTTGAGCTAGAGGACACGGCAACTGCCCTTCCACTTACTGGCGCTAGTCTGAAGGTGGACAAGTACTACTTTACTGACTTTGGTGCGTTTGACAGGGCACAGAGCGTAGATGACGCAACTGAAGTACAGAAAGGGATCACTGTAGGCTCGGTATTCGGAGACCCTGGTCACTACATGGCAAGACAGGTCATCAACGATGGCATATACGGCTACAGGCTGTATGGTAACATCAGCTACTTTGGAGTTGCCAACATGACGGTTGACTCGACTGTATTTTGCACAAGCTCTGAAGGAAACACCACCAAATTCAACAGTGCAGGATGGTCCGGCGGATTTGGGTGTCCGGAAAACATCGACAACGTCCTATTTCCAACAAAGAACAGCAATGTAAACTCGGGCAATGGCAGAGTATCCTTGGAAGTACCAGCCGCATCATCCAGTGCAACAGTTCAGCAAGCAAGCACCACTATCACGGGAGGGTCGGCATCGACAACAGCAGCAGTAGCGCCAACCGATGTTGCGGCAACAACGACTGAATCGGCATCGACAAGTGCACTTCAACTGCTAACCTTCGGCGGTATTCCGGCAGCCGCTGTTGCAGTAGCAGCCTTGTTTGGAGTAAGAAGCTATCGGCAGAATAGACGAATAAAAGACATCTAATCATGAACGATGGAACTCTTTAGACTCCACACACACGTTTCTTTCCTTTTTTTCTTTGTATGATTGACTTCGCGCAGAATAATCAAAGAGTATCTAGAGATTGTAGCATATTGGGCCCCCCATGTCTTAAGCACGTGGCGTCTGTCTAGAGTACCACACCAATTCCCTTTATTATGCGAACTCCGCTCTAGCTTCACAATAATCATGAATCCCAAAGTGCTGTCAAGAACTGCGATAACTGCCATTGTCTTTCTCGGAGTCATGAGCATGTCAGTCTATGGTTTGAGCAAGTTTGCCGTGGCGCAGCAGGCTGGACAAGCAAATGACGAAAATAACAATGGTGTAGGTAGTGAAAGGTCAGAAGAAGCAAAGACAATGTACAAGCCAGAATACCTCATAATTCGAGCGGATAGCAGAAACTCTTTAACACTTCAGACTGACAAACACTTGTACAAGCCGGGAGAGGATTTAACAGTCAGAGGATCTATCGTGGCGGATGTTGTTGCAGATCTGGGTGATATAGATACCGTCAAAATCACAGTCATGGACAATCGAGGCTCTGTGATTGCTGACGAAGACGCCGAGTTGGGCTCAGATGGTCTATTTGGAACAAGCTTTACGCTCCCAGAAGATGCAGCCCTCGGTGCTTACACAGCGCAGGCAAGGGTCGAGGCCGATGCAGAAATACTGGACACAATTGACGCAAGCGTTTCTGCACAACTCTCAAAGTCAGTCAAGTTCGCAGTGGTAAGCCCAGTCGCCTTTGCTGTAAAAGCAGCGGATAAGGATTTTGAAGTCAAAGTCGCGACCAATTCGTCCACCGTCAGGGATTTTGCGTTTGAGCAGGCGGAGAAGAAGGTCTCGTTCAAGCTTGAAGGTGAAACTGGCACGCAAGGCGTAGCTCAAGTGACTCTTCCAAAGGAGTTGCTTGCAGGCAAGATGACAGTCACAATTGACGGCAGGGCCGTAGCAGAGGACTCCAATGATGTCGTTGTTACTTCAGACTCTGCGACAGAAATGACATTGGAGCTGAATTACCACCATAGCGAGCATACAGTAGAAATCATTGGGACAACCGTGGTACCGGAATTTCCCATAGCCGGAATTGTGATGGCAGCCGCCATTGGCGCAGTTGTTGCTCTGGTTAGTATTGCAGGAAAAGGGAAATTCCTGAGAGTCTAGCGACGACTCTCATCTTCATCCTCTTTTTTATCTCCCCAGCCAAATATCTCAGAGCCAAGTGCGTATATGGACGAAGAGAGCTCTTTTTTATATGATATTCAGCTTTTGAGCGCATCCTTTGTGGTAATACTTTTTGATTTTGCCATTGCTTACTATCTCGTCCGATGCGGAGATCATACTTTTGCAAAACCGACACAAGCCTGCTTGCCTTAATCTTACTATTTCGATAATTCTCCTCTCCGCTGCATTGGCGCTGCGCATTATCTTGCTAGCCATAATAATAACTTCGTTAAGTGTTGATGTCATTGTATTTTAGTTTATTGAAACTTGGTGTGCTGCAAGTCAGTCTCTGAAAATAGACAACAAAGGTCTAGAATCTGCTTTTCAGAGATGATTTGGGTAAATCGGATTACCATTGTTGTATCTTTTTCATGCATCCGTTAGAATTCGACCGTACCAGCAATAACATCAGTAGCGACGATCGCGTATGAGTAGCGTTCGAGGAATAGCTTTCTGTCCTCGGCGAGAACACGAGGAGAGCGATTCTAGGGGAATTGATGCTCAGGGGAAGAGATCAACTTTGACGATCCCTCTTTGTTAATGTCCCGGCTCAAAGAAGCACACTCTCATTGTTATGTGGCAATCCAATCGGCGAAATGTTAACCGAAAGTGTGTTGAATAAATTTGGCGGAGTCGCGGATGATAATACCTCAAAGCTTTACTGCACCCATTGATGTTTGAACCAGCAGGCTATTATCCATGCCATTTGGCAGCCCGATGAACCCTTGAACCCAGAGTATGTCGTGAATCTCCCGCCCTACCTTCAAAGCCTGCCAGCCCTTCAGTACAACGTTGATGCAGTCCTTTTCATTCAAGATTTGGACTTTGTTTATCCTGATTCCAAGACCCTTGATTACTGGCTCGCTCTTTGCCTCCTTTGCATGGATTGCCGCCTGACTGCCCTTTCCTTTTCTTCTTTTAATCTTTCCAAGATCCCATAAATAATTCGCTGTTCATGTATATGGTGCGTACCTGCGAAACGGCGACCCGGGTTTCTGTTCCGTTCACCGAAGGTCGCTATTACGGCTATGGGGAAAGGCCAATCACGGAACTGGCTGATAATAGCCTCCGAGTCAGCAGGTGAAAAAAGAAGAAGATGATGAAGATGGTAGGAGCTGGCTTACCGAAGGGTAGTACTGCCAGCCCTATCGTCTTTCTTTCAAAAAAATCTCCAAAGCAACCCATTTGCTTAATAAATCACAGCAGCGCAGATCGGAGACTATGAGTGTGTGGGTTGGTCTGGGACTGAAGGATAGCGACCTGCGCTGCCGGGATGAACCTACAGCAAATAGATGCCCCCAATTGCTTAAAAGTATGATTGATAGCATCACCGCGAACATTGTTCAAGCTCACAGCCGCATGTATTTGTGATGCGAAGCATCAATTTGGCTCTTTGGAAGTTCGGTCCATATCTCAAAGTCCTGGCAGATTAGCCTTCCCTTGACCCATTCAAGGGCTTCAACCTCTCCATCGATTTTCCATTTGCGGTCTGCTAGGAGCTCCTTGTCACGCTTGTGCTTTTTGCGGCCTATTTCAAGTTCCAAAGAGTGCATGTTAGTCGGCGCTGAGCGCAGGGTATGGGCCCAAATGGCTAGGTTCTCGTTATAGACCGAGGAATGAGCTGGATGCTTTTTTGATTCCTGATAAGCTGCCCATATGCGGATAGCATCCTTGATGGTGGCGTTTGCTGCTGTCATGGAGCGAATTCAAAGAGCATGATTATAGCAGAGCTGGCACTTTGAGGGTGAGGAGTACAGCGCCGACCCTAGCTAGCTTGGATGAAACGATGAAAGGCCTGGGCTGCACGGCCAACGGACGGGCCTGAGTCAAACCTGCGCCAATCGCTTTGTTGTATCTTCTGTTACAGTCTTTTGAGTATTAATCACGATGCCGAACAAGCCCAAAGGAGTCTGCAAATGAATATCGCGGTCTGCAACTTTAACATTTTTCCGTATCAGACTGTCCTCGAGTTTATATAAAGAGACACTATGCCGTCATCCGGCTGTTACGGATACATATGCACAATCGACAAAAGGATGAAATCATTAGAGACATTCTCACGGTATGCAATGGCGGTGCTATCCTGACGAAAGTAATGTTTCACGCATGTTTAACTCACGAACAGGCCACCTCTTATTTGCAGCTACTGGCGATTAACGGCTTCATAGAGCGTGCTACCACGGAAAAGACGTTTCACATTACGGCAAAAGGTAGGGAATATGTTTTGATGATGGAAAGGCTAACGGACCTCTTGCCAATGGTCAAGAGACGCGGCCAGCTACAGGAACGTCTCATTTCGTCATATTCGTTTTAGGTTCCATGATAGATATAGCTAACCCAAAGTTTCGCCTTCCCGGGCTTGGCAGCTGCGCAGCCTTTGAGGCGCAGAATTGTCTCTTTGATGCCCTAGGCTAAAATGCTTTAAACTTGCATATAGCTTTGATTATTAGGGAAGCAGGGCCAAGAGGACCTACAACCTTGATTTGCCTTGACCTGAATTCGCAGCTGCCTCTTTATCGACTCACATATTTCGGCAAGTCTAAATGGTTTCTTTAGGACCTCTGAACGTCTAATAGTTGGAAGCCCAGCCATCATTTCAGCCGTTACTTCATAGGCAGTCATTAGGACGACCTGAGTGTCAGGTTTTATAGCTAGTATTTTCCTCGCTAGTTCGATGCCCGATATCCTCGGCATCCTGACATCTGTTAAAACCAGAGAATGCCCTTTAGGATCGGACTCGAAGGACTCTAGCCCCTTGCGAGGGTCTGTCGGTTTCTGGCTTTAGGAGGGACGAACACTCTTAACTTCTCCCCGCCATGCAGATTACCTCATTGTCCATGTTGACCCGACCGTGAGAATCAGCATATCTGCTGACTGCATCAGTTACCGAGTCCCAAATCTCTTTTTTTCTTACTTCGGTTTGATTAGCCAGCATTACCTGTATTGGTGCGTTGATTTGCTGTTGAAACTTTGTATAACTTTCAGCGGAGTCAAAGCCGAAAGTAGCATAGATCGTCTCTACCTGTATATCTTTGAATCCTGCTTGGCTAAATGAACGTTTTAGAGCTTCTGTGTCAGATAACGCAAAAGGTCCGGGTGTCCCCGGCGGCGGTGGAGGCACATTGAGCTCTTTTCTGACAGTAGCAAAGGCCAGCTCAATTATCGGCACTTTGAATGGTGCAGGCCACACCGCCGCTGCAAGTTTTCCGCCGGGGGCAAGCATTTCTCTTATCCTCGTCAAAGCCGACGGGAGGTCTGGAAGGAACATTAGGCCCCACCTTGAGAGCACTGCATTAAATGAGCCTCCTGGAAAATCCAACTTTTCTGCATCACTTTCTCTGAATTCAATAATGTTATCCAAGCCAAGTGATTTGGCTCTTGACTTTGCGATCGCTATCATTTGAGGCGAGATATCGGTTGCCCAGACCTTGCCATTTGGCTTTACTCGCTTTGCTGCGGTGACTGAGGGCTCTCCGATACCAGTAGCGATATCTAGCACTTTGTCATTGGATTTGATATCTGCCATCTCAACTATCTTGTCACTGACTTTCTGTGCGCCTTGCTCAAACGTTTCCCACCAAGCCTGCCAACCTTTGGCAGCGTTATCCCATATCTGACGCTGTTGTGCCTTGACCTGTTCTGGGTTTAATGGAGATGATAATGGTGGTGGTTGTCCTGTGCCGCTCATAGTGCGGCAGTCGTCTTGCCTGATTCATTTACTTTTCTGGCGTCGCTAGCTTTCCTCTCATGAACTCCTAGTAGCCGAGAACGTAACAGCACCTTCTGTAGAATGACGAATTAATCTCTATACATAGACAAAGACTTTACAATAGTAGGATAGCTATCAATAAATGAGAGCGGAGCTATAAAACTAGGCATGGTATTATTGCCATCAAAAGAGGGAAAGCTAGCCCGGATACCAACCTACGTTTAGGCCGGAACACCTTACACCTAATTACTGTATATACATGCCACTACTTATGATAGACAAGACCGGAATCTTTGCTGCTGCATCTAATGGCAATGCAGCGTCGCGATTACCCTGAATCTTGAAATGCTGTTGGGCGTTAAGCTATTTACAGCAATAAATAGACAGAATGTACTAATTACTGACTCTGCTCTCTGAGATGGAAATTTACACTGGTACTACTTGGATTGATTTTCTCTGCTTTCTGTTCGCTCGTTAACCTTGATGGATGGTCTGTTAACCTGGAGTGATGACGATGATGATGACGATAGACTACTTCTGTCACCCGCAGAATGCATTTTGGCTTGAACCAATTTTCATCGCGTACTTGATAATCTACAGGTGTCGAAATATCGTATGATAGTTGTCTGTCATCATGTGGCATAAGCAATTCTTATATCGCCATATCTGCTTGATTGAGATTAATCTCTCTGACCAATCAATATGCTGGCTGTCTTTATCAGAAATAGCAAAGTTGTTCAAAATGCAGGCTTGTCATTTGCCGCATTAGGTACTACCATGCACGTACTAAATGTTGCAAGCCTAATGACTCCATCGCTAAGTCATACATGGTCTGCAATAGCGATCATTGGATTCTTTATGACGGCAAGCAGCCAGATTGGCGGGGGCTTTGTTGCGAAAATACCTCGAGCAAAGAGAAGAAAGATTACTGGATCTAAGGTCAACAATACGCGAAATGATGTAGCCTTGCCGTAAGGCTTAGACGGATTTTGCATATCTTTATCCCACATGAGTGTATATCCTTCCGGTCTTATGGCCGGCTAAACTCGTTGACCACCAAAATGTCCTCATTACCGGCTCTGTCCGAACTTCGTCTGGCAAGATTTCCTCTCAATGCGAATTTGCCAAACGCAATCTTGACAGAGCCCTCGATGATACAGAACCCCCTCGAGGATTCCATGTATCTTTATCGGCTCCCAAGGCGGAATCCAATGAGAGCTAGCAACGATACAGTGCTCCCGCGTGTGCATATTTGAGTCACGCCTGAGTTTGGGTGGCTCGCCCAAGTCTTGACTTCTTCAAGACGACATCGAGGCTATCCAGATCCTTCGGATATACAGAGATGAATTTCATTCCATTTTCACGGTAGCGCTTCATCTTCCACTCCATCGACCTGATGTACTCTTGCCTCTCGGTCTTTTCTTTAGAGTTTACCATTCCCCAATATTCTATGTAGGCGTTGTATTCTGAGAGGAAAAAATCCGGTCGGCTTATTCTTCTTCCTGACGGATCTAGCGCAGGTTTTTCATATTCGTATTTGATGCCTTTTGAAAATAAATAGTCAGCAATTACCCGCTCTCCGCCGCTCTTTACTACTTCTCCTCTCTGGGTTACTTGCGGGACAATTCGGCTAATCTGTGATTGCCCAGCAACACCGTCGTGGGGAGAAGAAACAGCACCGGAATGTGGCCTTGCTTTGTAGCTATTTGCACCCTTGTAAGCGAGGTCTGGCTGTTCACCGCCTTCCTTCCTTTTTCGTTTCCTCCCAGAGAGAAAAAGTTTGATAAACATAGTAGGCACTATGGCAAAAGTCCAAAATATCCCTAGAAGCAACCCGAAAAAGTTAGGAATGGCAGTTGCAATAACTGGACCAATCAGCAAGGCCAGAATTAACGCTGCAAATAGCGCTTTTGCACGATGTTTCTGCAATGACATTGCTATGTGTCTTATTCTCTCCTCTGTTTTCTCTCTCTATATCCTTCAAGCTGCATATCTATCCATAGAGAGAGTCTAATTCGGAGATTGTGATAATGCTAATAATATAACTACAAGTACTGCCGGCAAATGACATACTGTCCTTGTACCTTAAAAAACTAGGAGAACTGCTTAAAATATTCTTATCCTAATTTGAGTATCAATGGACAGAACTCTTTCCGCATCTTTAAAGAAAGAATTCATCATCGCCATAAAATCTTCTTAGTTTTTCAAATATCAATAGGCACTGTTTTTTATCGAACAATAGCTTGACAGGCCTATCGCCACCACCTTTCTTCTGCAGGGTTATGGAAATAGGCGTCGTTGTTGTTGTCTTGTCAATTCCCTTTCGGCAAATAAAACATCGTTGCCCTGGCTTTGGGCTACTTTTCCTTGGCCTTCTATCGAAATCAGCAGCCAAGATGCAATTGCACCTGGGAAGTTTTTTGCATCTATCTGCTTTCTCCCATTTGCCCAAGTTTTGCAGGCCATTCTGGGTTTCCAAAGTCCTTTGAATGGGCAGAGAATATCTTGATGTTCTGGCCATGCTTTATCTTGTAATCGCAGAGTCCTCTCAGGTACGCTCTGTACTCATCCTTTAGATCCGCAAGCCCTTTTGCCATGCCGCCTTCAACCAGGATGTGCAAGTTGTCGCCCAGATCCATTACCCTTCGTGCCAGGATTATTCCGGGGCCCCATACATTTTGATTGTCATTGATATCACTATGAATAAACACATTTCCCGAACTAATGCCAATCCTCACACCAAGCCTATCCTCTGGTTTTTTTGAATCATTATGAGGTCTCAGTAACTTGTGAAGTTGGATGCTCAGTTGCAAGGGCAATTCAGCATTTAACAAAAATCCAATAGCCATCCCATCGCCGGTAGGCAGCACAATTTTCTTATCCTTTGCCACGCCTTTGAAAGCGGGGCATGCTTTGACCAGGTTATTGAGCACAGTAAGCTTGTCCATTTGCCTCTTAACCGAGAGTGATGGGTCTGATAACCCCACAATGTCGATAAAGAAAAAGTGTAGGTTTACGGCATCAGACGGGATACCATAGGACGGAGCAATTCCAGAGCCATATATCTCCGAAAGTTTTCTATATGTAGCAAGGCAACTATTGCTGTCAAAAGCATTTTCCATATACATCAGTGCCTTTCCATGAATGGGCTTGCCACAAAGCACGCAGCTAATAGATAACTGCGTATCTTTCTCAAAAATCAGGTTACCATTTTCCTGAATTGTGTATTGATGCCATTCTGAATCATTTCTGGCATGACCTCTCACAGATGAAAGCCTGATGCTACGTCTTGTCGTCGATTCCGCACTTTCATCGCTTTTCAACTCCACCACGCCATCAAGGAGCGACATTAGAGTATTGATTAGACCCTCATGGCTTTCACTCGCACTGGGCACCGTCGATACGACTAGGATGGCGGTAGCGTAATTCTCGCGTAACATCGATGACAAGGCCGTTACAAATTTTATGACGAGTCTTTCATCGATGAATTGTTGCAGGTATGAGACTGAATCAAAAACTACCCTGATGTCTCTCTTTGTATTGCTGTTTTTGCTGGCAGGACCAGATAAATCTGCCAATAACCCTTGGATACGTTCGAGCAGAAGGAGCAGCATACGCTGGTGCGCGTCTTTGTTCTCTTGTTGGCGAGGCTGTGGTGTGTCTTCGTTGAAAACCGATCTCCAT
>DATEIL010000031.1:0-22382 GCA_035279085.1 Nitrososphaera sp. | reverse complement strand
CTTCATCAGTATAGCCTTCTTCTTGCTCTCATCATCACCATGCTTGTTGCAAGCACGGCAAGCATTACCACGGCAAACAGCAAGGGTCCGACAATTGAAAACTCGGGAACAATGTAAGTTCCGGAAATCGTAATTTCGCTTGAGTCTTGCTTGAACGGTATTGACAGGCTGCGGGTTGAAGAATCCTCAGACTCTATCTCCTGGTACTGCGCTTGCTTGCCGTTTATCAGGACCTGGTAGTCCTTGTCAAATGCGTCAATGACGTTGCGGGGCAGGTCAATTTCCAGGCTACCGTCTTCTTTGGATGGGTTGATTGCTATCTTGAGCGTCTTGGTCTCCTTGTTGATGCTCATGTCGTTTACCTGGCCTCCATCCACAAAGTAGGGTATGGGATAGGATACGGATTCGTCATCCGGCACCTTGAGCATGTACACCAGGATTTTCTCCTCGTCTATCACTTTGATGCTAATCGTTCTGCTGGTCGAGTCAAGGTAAAACCCTTCGCCGTCAAATGCGACGTTGACCTTCCAGTCGCCAGTCATCTCCGGCTCAAAGACATCCGAATATGTCCCGTCCTTTGAAAGGATAAGCGGCCTTGTGGTCACGGCACCCTTTGGGTCGACATACCGGATTTCAATCAGCTTGCCGGGGAATGAAGGAGTCAGAGCTCCCGATATCACTACCTTGGACGAAGCCACTACCGTCTCGGCCGAAGGCTGGATGGAAAGCGTCGTAGAAATTGTAGTCTGCCTCGAAAGTGCAGTCACCCCGTGGTACGATTCCTCGACCATGATATAGTTCTGGCCTCCCGGTGCGACGGCAAACGCCATGCCTCCTATCTCGCCAGTGACTCCGTACGACCAGATGACGCTCGCATCGGCCGGATTTAACAGGTAGAGCTTTGAATCTATGGAGCCTACGGCAAGCTCGTCCCTGGCACCAGTGGTGGCTATCCTTGCCACAGGGTAGATCTTGTTCAGGTCATCTCTGCTCCTCTCTTCTCCAAGAGCGTACTGCCATTTCTGCTCGCCGGTCTTTGAGTCAAGGAGCACAAGCGATAGCTTGTTCTCCAGCCTCTGCGTTACCGCAATCCTGGGGAGGACGTCGTTTAGGTTTGCGCCAACGCCGCTCAGTGAAGCGGCCGAAAAGACCGCCCCGCCGTCAACGCGCCCGTCGCCGACCTTGACCTGCCAGATGACCTTTGAGCCCCTGAGGTCAATGGCGTCTATGGCCGCATAGTCAGGCCCGCCTCCGGCTTCAATGAACTCAAGTGCCACTACATCCGCTATTCCGTCGCCGGAGATGTCCGGGATTTCCGTAAAGTCCCAGATTGACCCAAATACGTCAAGTTCTGTCCTGTCAAGCTCGGTTCCGTCCCTGCCGTTGATTACTCGCAGGAAGCTCTGCTCGTCTGCAAAGACTATGTCCTTTGTGCCGTCCTTGTTGTAGTCAAGGATCGCCACCGGGCTTGCATTCTTTGTCCCGTCTTTCAGACCGTGATAATCTTCAGCCTTTGCATACTCCCACAACTGCTGGCCGGTCTTGCCGCTGAGTGCAAGGATGCTCACCCTGTCCTTTTGCGTGCAGCTGTCGCCTGTGCCAGAGATAACCGCTGCATCAGCGATCCCGTCGCCGTCAATGTCAGAGACATAATAAGCCGAGCGGACGGACAAGGAGCATGCAGTCCCCTGCTGGTAGCTGCCAGAGTCGGCTGCTGTTGTTGTCGTGTTGAACGACCATAGCTGCTTGCCCTTGGCGCCATCAAGCATCATTACCAGCCGGTCTTTTGTCGCTACCAGTACATCGGAATTCGAATTGTCGTTTACGTCAGTGGGCGGGGACGCAACCACTGCACTCCATGTGTGGTATTCTCGGGCCGTGTAATTCCACAGCTTTGCGCCGGTTGCCCCATCAAGAGCATATATCGACTTGTCCGCCGCAGCCACAATGACATCGTCAACCGAGTCCCGGGACAAGTCCTTTATCGTGACCATGGTCAGGACTTGGCCGGCTGGGCTGAATTGCCATGCCGGGTATGTTGCCGTGTCGGCCAGGCCGCGAGTTGCCCCTCCAGCCAAGGCCACAATCAAAACTCCGATAAATGCGGATGCTAGAAACTTGCTCAATTGCTATGGCTGCATATACCCTCCGGGCATAATAGATTTTTCTGCTAGATTCCTCTTTGAGGCGACCGTGCCCCCTGTACGGAACGTTCCTTTTTATACAAATGCCATAATAGGGAGGTTGATGGACATGGAGCAAAAAAGTACCGATTTTCCCAAGGAGGGGTTTGCCCGGCTTATCCGGTCATTTAACAATACTGAAGATATAGTCAAGCTTACGCGCGCATTTGGACTAGCTACCAAGGTGCACAAGGGCCAAGTGTACAACAAAAACGAGCCTTACACCAGCCACCTGCTCAGGGTGGCGATGATACTGGTAGAAGAGCTCCAGATGCACGACACGGACCTTGCCTGCGCGGCTCTGCTACACTCGGCCGCGGCGGGTGCTACGGAAGAGGAGATGAAAGAATGCTGCGAGCGGGCGTACGCAATAGCACAGACAAGCGTAGAGCCCACCGGAAGGCCTGAGGAGAGAGAAAAGGCCATTGAAGATTATTATGCCAAGATGTCCCGGGCGCCAAAAGACGCCCGATATGTCAAGGTGGCCGACAAGCTGGATTCAGTGAGATCGATGAAGGGCCAGGCGATAAAAGCCGCAAAATACAGAGAAGAGATGGAAAAGTACGTAGTCCCATTGGCCAACTCTACGGACGACAGGCTCGCATTCAAGCTGTCACTTGCGCTTTACGAATTAAAGTGACGCCGCTCGCATTTGCCGTCGGGGCCGACCTTGTGCTTGGCCCAGTGCCGGCCGCAGCCCACCAGCCGGTGCTCGCTGCAACCGCAGACAGGACAGTGCCTGATCTTTTCCTCTTTGTCCATATGCATGAAGTGGTATAGATATTGCAACAGCCACTATTTTTATTTTAGCTGGCGGGTCAGAAAGTGTAACGTGTTACGTACCTGTGGTGGCTTGGCACTGATCCTCTGTACACGCGCATATGGGTTTTTTTCGCAACGACAGTACAGTACACACTACTCCTCTTCCTCATTGAACATCGTGGTTCATTTGTTAAATCAAGAACCAGCGGCTGACAAATCCTTGCTAGTATTACTATTGTCGTTGTGCGGTGTCCACGATCACTAGTATTATGACAGCTGATCGGATTGCTTCTCAAAAGCTGATGAGCGGTAGGGAATTATCGCGCGCCGGAATATCTAGAGTACGTGCATCATGCCGCCTGAGACAAGGGTCACAAATTCAACTCCCGCCAGCTCCTTTGTCCTCGCTACTACTGCATTGAGCCACAGGCTGTCGATCCCTTGGCTCCATATGGTCACCTTCTTGTAGACTTGCTGCGAGCCGTGGAAAAAGCCGATGCATTCCTCGACAGTGCTGTTGGCGTATTTCTGGCTGACGTCTTCTACTACAGGCATCGCTTCGGCTGGCAGGTAAAGTATTGTCAACGTCGGAAAAGGGATCGGGGCAGTTGAGGATGTGGATTCTTCTTCGCCAGCCATCTTTTTTTCTTCTTCATCAGTGCATCTGCTGGCGATTATATTTTGATTTCGACCAAAGCAATACTGTAGGCACAATTCCGGATCGTGTTACCTAAGACCTTTTCGAAGAGATGTTATTCAATAAATTTTACAACTCGTTAAATCCCTTTCAATTGCAAACTGTGTGAGTAGAATTGTTCAAAGAGCGCAAGACGAAATTGACTTTGCTGTCGCTCTTATCAGCTCTTGTTGTCATATCGACTGCCTCGATGGGCATGATGTATGCACAAGCCGCTGACGACAGCGAGCTCACGACATTCGAAGAAGAGGCACTCAACGATCAAGAGGAAACCTCTACGTCAGCATCGGACGTTGACGACAACAACGGTACCAGCGCGTATCTGAGCGGTAGAGACGTAAGTGATGACAACGACAACGATGATCTGAATAACGCAGACACCGCTTCAGAGACATCAACCGCTGCCGATGTCCAATCACTGTTCGATGGCCTGATCATCTGTGACTTGGGCACAATAGACGCAAGTGCCCCATCTGAAACAGAAACGTCAGCCTTTGACGCACAGACTGCAAGAACACCAACTGTCTCTGTGACTGTGATGACTGAGACAGAAGTTGCAGAAGCAGCAGCCAACGAGACAGAGACTTCTGCAGCATCAAATGACACCAACATTGCATCTGCGGACTGCATGAGCATGGGTGGAGACAACAACACCAACACTAACGGTAGTGATAACTCTACCTCTACCAGCAGCACTGCATCCGCCGACATGAGCAATGCCACTTCAAGTGACAATGCTACATCGACGGCCGCAAGCAGCAACATGACAGGCATGAGCAGTGCAAACGCCACATCGTCATCATCAGCCAGCAATGCTACCAGCAATAGCAGCAGTAGTGATGCAAACGCAACATCAACCTCTGCTAGCAATGCTACCAGCACAGCGGCAGAAGGCAGTGGTGAAGAGATTGCCGTGATTGAGGGTCAGGACTTTGCACCGGGCGAAGTAGTCTTGGTATTCTCTGGCAACAACATTGTCGCCATAGACGACGTTGATGACGGCGGCGACATTGAAGCCAAGGTTCCCGTGACTGACCTAGGAACTGACATGAAATTCGTTGAAACCGGAACGACAAGGACAGCGGATTTCAATTTCGACGGTCAGACGCTGATAGCAGCGGCGGGCCAAGGCGAGATACAGTCTGAGGGAACGAACCAGGACAAACTCAACATTGACGAGATACTGAGAAGCGGCACAAACGGCGCAGAAATTGAAGGCCAGGACGACAACAACAGCACTGACGACAGAGAAGACAGCAACTAGACTCTAAAGCAATAACGACCTAGTTATTGCCTTCCTTTCCTTTTTTATGCACGAAAAGGTTAATTCTTGCTTTTCTCATTTTCATAAAGCATATGGCAAACAAGATCAGGTGCTCGCACATACTGGTTCAGAAGCAGAGCGAAGCCTTGGCCGTCCTTGAGCGGCTGAAAAAGGGCGAAAGTTTTGCAAACCTTGCAAAGGAGCTTTCCATAGATAAGGGCAGCGGCAAGAGGGGAGGCGACCTGGGGTCCTTTGGCCGGGGCATGATGGTCAAGCCGTTTGAGGAAGCCGCCTTCAAGCTCGAAAAGGGCCAGCTGTCAGAGCCGGTCAAGACGGAATTTGGCTATCACATCATCAAGAGGGTGGATTGAGAGCTATTGGACGCGTACCTCGAGGAGGAGCTGTACGACCTTTTTACCTTCTGCATCAAGCAGCCAGAGTCACCTGACATGCCTGCAAAGAGGCAGCGGGCTGAGGAGATTGGCCGGCAGCTATATGAGGACGGGGGCACGGATGCCCTTGAAAACATGTTCTTTGCGCTTGAAAACAGAATAAAGGAGGAAACTGGGACCGAAGCGCGCCCGTTCCGCGCGTGGTGGAACGGCATTGCAGCCGACTGGAAGTACTGATAAACAAGAGAAAAAAGAGCGGGAGTAATGTCCTCCTCTATTTCCTTGTCTTCCACAGGACAACTACCGCGATTGCACCCATCATCCCGCCAAATACCAGCAGCACCTGGATCGTAAAGCCCGGGATGCCAAATGAGGGATCGTCCATCCTTACCCGCAATATCTGGTGGCCTCCCGCGCTTTCGATGCTCGTAAAGCCCGCAATTTCTATCTGCGAATTTGGCTGCGGAGTAGAGATGTGGACCTTGAGATCAGAGCCACCAACGCTGACTGCAGCATCGCCCTCCTTTGGCGGCGGGCATCCTTCCCTGATGCTGCACTCGCCAAGTGAGTACACAGAGAGCACTTTGGCACTGCCAATGTCTCCGGAGAGCACCCCGCTCGTGCTTACCAAGGACATCGTAGGGTCAAACAAGGTGTGCCACCTGTCAAGTGGCATGTCGCCTATTTCCTGAAAGTCGAGTATTGGCTCTGACATTATGTCCTTGGCACCTGTCGACATCAGCTGGCCTGCAAGCTCGGGGAATGTGGCCTCTAGCAGGCCTATGGGCTGGTTTACGTTGATTGTACCGTGCTTGGGCGATTCAATGGGCACTGCCCCTCCTACAACAAAGCCCCTCCAGTTGACATCCATCGGAATGCCGTCCGATGCCGATGGGTCCAGCTTGTAGGCGGAGAAACTCTGGATAAGCGATACCCTGTAGGTCAGAGTCAGCCTGTCCGGCCCTCCCTTGAGGACCCCAGAATATGTAATATTGGCTCCTGTTACCTGGGCAGGGCTTTCTGCCTTGATAAGGGCCGCGTTTACAAGTGCGACAAGCCCGGCCATTCCTTTGCTATCCGTACCATTGACAGAGAACTCTATCCTCTCTGTCTTGCCATCGAATAGCTCTGACACCGCGCTTCCCGGCTGGTAGGTTACCTGGATGAACTTTGTGCCCGTAAAAGTTCCCCCTGCCCTGTCAAATTCCGGGATTAGTGACGCGTCTATCTGGGCGGCGCGCGCCTGCCCAGCAACGCCTGAAGAAGAGGCAAGCAAAACCGCTACAACAGCTGCCGTCATCAAAAGGCCGGCTTTTCTTCTCGTATGCACGGATTCTCTATACATAAAGATCGACTTATTGTTTTATTTTTGCGCGTTTTTGGCCGCGTCTCATGCACTCATTCACCTGTGGTGTTACCTTTTGGGACTCTCTTTTGGCGAGTATCTCTTTTCCGGCATAATCTGGCAACCCATAATAGCTCAGAAGGCTAATGATACATGCTAGCGCAAGTGACTTCTAACGATGACCCCTTCTCTGACTGGATGGGCCTGATCAACCGGCCAGTATACAGCTCTGACAGAAAAAAACTGGGATTTTTGAGGAGGGTGATAAATGACCACCTAGTCGTAAAGCGCGGCCTTGTGAGCTTGTCAAACTACCTCATACCAAAGGCTGCGGCCGAGTCCGTTGACAAGAGGGGCATAAGGCTTCGAATCACAGCCTACGAAGTGCGCAAAAAGTATACCTATGCCAAAATGAAGCACATGGCGATAATGGGCCACATACCAAAGTCAGCAGTAAATGAAAGAATAGTCCGGGACAGGCTGCAGACGCTGCGGTACAGCACTACTAGGAACAGGCTGGCGGCGGGAGTCGCGTTTGTCTCCGGCATACTCTTTTTGCTCTCAGGCTATCGCGCAAATATTGAGCTCCTCTCGCTGATACGCGAGCAGCTCGTGATAAACACCGCCAGGGAATTCTGGAGCCTCGCCATTGTGCCCATTGGCTTTCTGGCAATGCTGAGCCAGCTTGGTGGGTTTACGGTGCTGATGGGCGCCGGCCTTTTTGCTGCAAACCGGGTCAATATCGGCAAGATACTGGTGATGCTTGGAACCGGCCAAGGCCTGATCACCATCTTGCTCCGGCTCGGTGAGGAGCTCTGGAGCGGCCGGCTCAACCTTGATGACAACTATGTGATATGGCTCACGTCAACTGCGACTGGACTTGGGATTTTGTTCGCAGTGATATCTCAGTCACTTGCAAAAGGCAAGGGGGAGAGCCTGACGCGCAGGCTGGCAAAGAAGCTGGTAGGCAGATAAAGAAAAAGAAAGAGGCTAGGCTAGACGTCCGCGTACATCGAAAACTCGTGGGGGTGCGGCCTGACTGCAAGTTCCACATGCTCCCTTGCCTCGTGCTCCACTATCATGTCTATCGTCTCGCTGTCAAATATCGGCTTGAGGAATGCGCTGTCGCTTTCAAGCTCCTCATACGCTTCCCTGAGGCTGGCTGGAAGCTGGGTAATTCCCAGCTCACGCCTTCTCTTTAGAGACATCTTGAAAATATCTTCATTGACAGGGTCGCCTATCTCCCGCTTTTTCTTGATTCCGTCAAGGCCTGCGGCCAGCACCGCGGAAAATGCAAGGTACGGGTTGCATGAAGGATCCGGAGCCCGGAACTCCAGCCGCTTGAGGTTTGCAAACTTGGCGCCCTTGAAATGCGCCGGTATCCTGATAATGGCAGACCTGTTGCCTGTGCTCCACGCGACATAGACCGGGGCCTCGTAACCGGGCACGAGCCTCCTGTACGAGTTTGTGGTTGGGGCGACTATTGCCGCTAGGGAGTGCGCGTGCTCCATGATGCCTCCTCCAAAGTACCGGGCTGTCTGCGACATTTCGGCATATTCGTCGGCGGGATCGTAAAAGAGGTTCTTGCCCTTGTTCCACAGGCTGACGTTTACATGCATGCCGGAGCCATTGTCAAGTGCTATCGGCTTGGGCATCATTGTGGCTATCATGTTCTGCTTTTTCGCAATGTTCTTGACAATGTACTTGTAGCTCTGGACAGAGTCGGCTGCATTTACAAGCGAGTCGTACCTGATGTCGATTTCACACTGGCCGGCAGTAGCGACCTCGTGGTGGTGCGCGTCGCACACAATACCGAAATTATTGGTGAGAGTGTGCACGCATTCGTTGCGGTATTCCATCAGAGTGTCGCCCGGCGCGCTGGGCAGGTATCCTTCCTTCAGCCTGAGCGCGTAGCCGACGCTGTCTGTTGACCACGGCGCCTCCTTGGATGTAATGTGGTAGCTCTGGCCCTGGTACGGGGTCATGGTGTTTACTTCAAGCTTGTCAAATACGAAAAACTCTACCTCCGGCCCCCAGTACGAAGTGTCAAATCCCTGGTCGGACACGTACTGTTCGGCCTTTTTGGCGATGCCCCTCGGATCGCGTGGGAACGTTTCGCGCTTGTTGCCGCCGCTCAGGATGTCGCATATCAGCCTTGCAGTCGGAGTCCCGATCCAAGGAATGGTCGCATAGGTGGACGGGTCAGGCCTGATAATCAGATCTGATTCGTGGATCTCTGTAAAGCCCCGGATGGATGATCCATCGAGCTTTGGAAGGCCGTTTGTAAAATCGTCGATCCGGAACATCTTTGCATCCATCGTCGTGTGATGAAACCTGCCAAAGAGGCCGGTAAACTGCAAATCGAGGAATTTGATGCTGTCGTCTTTGAGCCTCTGCATCACTGCTTCGGCGGTAAATGATAAAGGTTCAATCTCGCCATCAATCAACTTATAAGGCAACCGGGGTATACACCAATTCTAGGACACTCAAAGCCGATAATTTAAGGCTTGTCTGTTCGTGATCCACCATATGTCTGGGCGACAAAGCAGCGATGCAAAGACCGGGATGACCGGCGGAGGAGGAGAAGGAGGAGGTTCTGGCAGCTTGACACTGAAAGACATTTACCGGCTGCTGAAAAGGGAAATTGAGACCGGGTCGCTCCAACAGATAGAGCCGGACACTTTTCAAAAGATTGCTGTGACGCTTGGAAGCCTGAAGGGGCAGGGCTATGAAGGCATCGAGGCAAAGATAAGGGATCGCTTGGCGGATCTGATTGCAAATACAGCCAGGTTGATGATAGAGGCAAGGATGCACAAGCTAAAGTCTGGCCAGGAGCCGGTCGACTACTCTAGGCTGACAGACGAGGAAAAATATGCGCTGGACGGGATGGCCGAGTCGGAGGACCGGATACAGGAGATAATTTCTGCCACAGTGAAGGGCAGGGTCAAGGTCCTGGAGACGATTTCACTTCGGGTGCGCTCAAAACAGGTCGTAGTCAGGTTTGTAAAACCGGTCGAGACTTTTGTCGGAGTCGACATGAACAAGTACGGCCCGTTCCAGCCGGAAGATGTCGCATCACTGCCGTTTGAAAATGCCCATTCTATGGTGGAAAGCGGCCTTGCCGTGCAGGTACACGTCCAAGCCTAAAGCAAGAAAATTATTATTAGCGCAGGCACAAAAATAGCCTTGGACGATGGTCCACCTTGGCATTGACATTGACCAGTTCATCCTTCTTACCATCTATCCTGCGGCAGTCTTTTTTGCCTTGGGGTATATCGCCAAAAAGACAAACATGCGGCCATTGATTTCGTACATGCTGCAGGCGGCGACCTGCTTTGGCTTTGCGATAGGCTATCTGGTGCTTGTGCCAAATGGCGGTGCACAGGGCCTTGCAATAGTCCTGATCATGTTTGGTGTAGTCCTGCTGTTCATGGCGAGAAAGCAGGGAATACAGCAAGAGCAGAGTGTCTAATCTAGATCCGTGAATTTAGCATCTTGTTGGCGCGCTCTATTCTGCTATCCAAGAGCCCTTCAATCCATATGTGGAATTCGCGCTCTGCGTCTTCGTAACTGCAATTATTCTTGCCCATATATCTCTGAATAAACTTGACCTTTGTCCACAGGTAATTGAGTTCGTCCCTGTCGTCTAGGCTCATCAGCTTGGCCTCTGGGATTATGAACGTAAATATGATACTTAAGCTTTCTCGGTGCCTTCTCACATGTCTCTTCCTTTAAAGATGTGGATCGATGCCGCGCTAAATCCTACGATGTATGCCACAACAACCGAAAGACTGACCGCCACCGGGATCGCCCTGTTAAATTCTTCGCCGATTACCAGGTCGCCCTGAAGCAACGCCAATGTAGTATAGATGTTGTTTGCGGCAGAATATGGCATGAACCATGGGTTAATGTCATTGCCTGCCAGAGCCATGTCCACTACGGGGAGAACTGCAAGGGAGAATAGCACGGTAATCGTCGCGCCAAGAGGCCCGCGAAAGGCAGAGCTGACCAGAAAGGCAATGCTCATCAACATCGTCCCGAGTACAAGGGAGAACAGTGCCGGGATGATCAAGAAGGCCGCACGAACATCCTGAAATTGTACCAAGGCAGTGCCAGTGACAATGCCAAAATAGGTGCCGGTTACCAAGGACATGACTATTTCCGCAGCCAAGAACTTGCCCAGCCATATCGCGGACCTGCTCACGGGATTGGGAAAAAGCGAGAATCCTGTCTTTTCGTGAAATTCTACAAGTATGGCATCGCTTCCGACAAGGGCTGCAGTTATTATCAGCATCACGGGCGTAAACAACAGGGAAAAGCTGAGAAGCGGGACCATCTCATTCAGCGACAAAAATGCCGTCATAAAGCTTGCAAGAGCTATTGAGCCCAGCACTGCCAGCACAATAACTCCTATTGCTCGCTTTGAACGCAAGAGCTTCCTGAGCTCGTGCTTGCAAATTATTCCAACCTGCGCCGCCGCGCTCGGCAGCTGTTTTTCAGTTTCACTCTTGATCATTTTATTTTTCAATCCACTGACTCTGGCATCATGCTGAGGTAGTATGATTCAAGCGAGCTTTGGGCCTGCCTGAAGGCGACTACCTGCAAACCGGCTTCCCCAAGCTTCTTGAAAAGCTGTGCCCTGCCTTCAAGGCCGCCATCATGGTCTACGACCAATTCCGTAGAGTTCTGGCCGAATCGCTCCACTCCAAGAACGCCATCAAGTCCTCCGATCATGGAAATCTGAGCGTCCGTAGGTGCGCTCAAAAGCTCAATTCTGACCTTCCCTCCTTCAACTGCGCGGGAGATATTCTGAACAGTATCAATCTTTAGGAGTCTGCCCTTGTCCAGCATCCCGATTATGTCGCAGAGCTCCTGAGCCTCGGCCAGAAGGTGGGTACTCATAAGAATCGTCTTGCCGCTGTTGACCAAGGATTTTATAATCTCCCTGACCTCGACTCTGCCCCTAGGATCCAGACCTGAAGTCGGCTCATCGAGTATCAGCAAGTCTGGGTCGTGTAGCATGGCTGACGCAAGCGCCACTCGCTGGACCATTCCCTTTGAAAAGGAGCCAATCTTCCGCCTCGCCCATTCACCCAGCTTCACTGTTTCCAGAACCGTTTGGCTGCGTTCAGAGATCTCTGATTGTGACATGCCTCTCAGCTTGCCATAATATGCAAGTATCTCGACAGGGCTCAGGAAGGGCGGAAATACAGGAGTTTCGACGACGGCACCGACATCTAGCAATGCGCGTCTAGTATCTCTGCCCACTTCTCTTCCAAAAATAAATGCCTGTCCTGATGTAGGCCGGGAAAGCCCCGTAAGAATTTTGATGGTGGTTGATTTGCCAGATCCGTTGGGCCCAAGGTAGCCCATGCATTGTCCGGCATTCAGTGAAAAGTTTAGCTTGTCAAGGGCAACGAAATTTCCGAAGGTCTTTGACAGATCCTGCACGGCTATGGCTTGCTGGCTCGACGACATCATCTATGCGATTATGTTCATTGAGAGAAGTGCCATCGTTATAAAGTAGCTCGTGAAAACCTGTTACCCTTGAGCAACAAGAACATATTACTGAGATTGGCATCCGTGTTGAACTTCAATGATTCAGGGTAAAGTAGCAATAGTCACCGGAGCCAGCAGCGGAATAGGATTTGCAACGGCGCTTGCACTTGCAAAGGCCGGCGCCAAAGTCGCCGCCGGAGCGAGGCGCTTAGACAAGCTCGAATCTCTCGAGAAGCAAATACGCGATAGCGGCGGTGAAATAATGATCCAAAAGCTCGACGTTACGAAAAAATCTGATTGCGACTCTTTTGCTGACGCTGTAATCAAAAAATGGGGGGCGGTAGATATTCTGATAAATAATGCCGGCCTTATGCCACTGAGCTTTTTCAAGAACCTGAAGGTAGACGAATGGGATCAGATGATAGACGTCAACATCAAAGGCGTCCTCTACTGCACGGCAGCAGTAATCCCGCACATGATCGCAAAGAAATCTGGACACATTGTCAACATCTCCTCAGTGGCCGGAAGAGTGGTATTTCCAGCCGGAAGCGTATATTGCGCGACAAAGCACGCAGTAGCGGCGTTCAGCGAAGGGATAAGGCAGGAGCTGAGCCAGCGTGCAAACATACGAGTCACATGCATAGAGCCGGGAGTCGTGGCAACTGAACTATTGAGCACGATCACTGACAAGTCGCTTGAGAAATTCGTCGAGGCTTCAAAACAAATGGACTCGCTACAGTCGGATGACATTGCAAATGCTATCCTGTTTGCTGTGGGATCGCCGGCTCACATGAATGTCAATGAGATACTCATCAGGCCTACTACACAAGAGCGCTAGCAACTGCTATAACAGACATGGGCCTGGCAATCAGGCAAAGTAGCTCACTCGCTGCCGCTTGGCGAGCAAGGGAGAGAGGGAGGAATGCACGTGACATCTCTTCACTCTTTCCGGTAGAAATCTGCAATTGAGCATATTATGGCTATTAATTTCGCCTAAGCATTGCTCACCTCCGGGACTCCTTTGAAGTGAGCAAGCGATAAAGCGGGTCGCCCCGATGCAGAGTGCGTGATCATCGGAGGTTGGGCAGTAACTGTTGCCGCCCTTGTATGCGCCGTAATCGTGCCCCTGACCTTTGAATCATATACATTCTACCTCTATTCAATCGGAGAGCCGTCCTTCTTTACCTTCTCAGGAGCGCGCCTTTGGGTCTTTTTGACAGCATTGTTCTTATCTGGAATGACGGTAGGTCTGGCCAATAAGCTAGTACCATTAGCAGGCGCCGGCATGGCTGCCGTCGCGGTTTTCATCGTGATTCTGCTCACATACCACATTTGCGACAGCCGACAATGCTACTATGCCGGCCCAGATGGATTAGGTGAACTCCGGCTCAGCTTGCTTCTTCTCTCGACTGGCGTAACAGGCGTGGCAATTGGAACTATCCTGCGTCCAACAACAGCCAGTAATGTTGATGGTGGGGCCTCTGCGCTTGTCTTTGGGACATCTACCGGCTTATTCCTTGGCTTTTTTCCATGGGCACTCTTGTATGCCAGTTATCTTTCCCCGCCGTCAGACATTGCAGTATTGGCACTAGCTTCGGTGGTTCCATTTTTCATCTCAGGAATGGTCGTCCGCCGCTTCTTGGGTAACAGCTGGATAATGGCCCTCCTATCTTCTGCCGGCGCTGCATGGCTTGTTCTCACAGTCTTGTTTGTGCCGCTCCGGCCTTCCTCTGCGCCGCTTTCCGGCGCCCTTCTCCTCTGCGCGCTTGCTACAACTGTTGCCAGATTCATGGTCGGGCCCCGTGCAATGCAGCAGACTACAAGGAAGAGCCTGGCGCCGCCAATTGTCATTGTTATTATTATCATCATATCCTTGCTGTCCTTTTTTGCCCTTGGAGCAACGCACCCATCAATCGGTGGGCCCATGAATCTTTCAATGGAACCTGAAGGCGGACTATTGCCGCAGCCCACGCTTTATTCGGGTGCCTATCATCAGTCAGATACGCATTTTCCCACCAAAAGAGTCGAAGTGGGAATCGACTGGCAGGCATTCGATGCGTCTTCACTCAGCGACAACAATGACGACAACAGCAATAATCACCGGAACTATCTGATGGCCGGCATCGGAGCGCAGTCACCCAACTGCTGCAAGGATGGTCTCGATTATGGGTACCGCGCCGACCTGCTGTTCAATGGATCCGGCGTTTTTCTTGTCGCACGAGCATGGGAAGCCTGTGACTACAACATTGCCTGCTCCGGTTTTCCCTGGGTATCGTTGATGCACCAGTCTGTAATTCCGCTGTCGGCGGAAGCTGCTTCTTTAGGAAAAGTCTCGCTTGCAATGGCCTGGCAGCCGGATGGAAGGACCGCAAAGTGGTACTACTTCTCCAGCAGCTTGGACGGAGAATGGGTTGAATACAGCGAATTCCTTTCACCTGAAATTGAAAACCCGTACTTTAATCTGGGGGTAATTCCGGTCGGAAACCCTCTCTCAAACCAGGACTCGGGCAATGCCTACTTTTACCAGGCCGGAATCTCTCGGTCTGAGACATCGGGCAGCGGCTCTATAGCGTTTCACTGTCCTGCCTACTATGATTTAGGGGGTGAGAGGCACTGTGTACAGCTGGAACCTGTAATGCGAGGCAACTCGTACTGGAAGGCCCTGTGGAAATGGGGAATTCCGGATAATGAGAGCAGAGTCGAGACCGACGGCTCTAACGTGTTTGTCAGGCTAGGCTGACTTGCTCTCGTCTAAAATGTCTGTGTGCTTGCGTATGCCATGAGTCTTGATGAACTTTAGCAACTCATCATTATCTTCAACTTTGTAATATCGTTTCATCCTCTCAATTGTCGCGTCGTCATAGATCGGATAAGATGGGTCTTGCTCTGGAATTTTTTTTTCTTCGGGCACCGCGAATTCTAAAAACTATCATCCCTAAAAAGTTTTTACGTGCTCTGTCCATCTGTTGTGGTATATGGGTAAACAAATTGTCATCTTGGGTGCCGGTTTTGGTGGACTTGCGGCCGCCAACATGCTGCGTAAGAACCTCTCTTCAGAACACAGGATAATAGTCATCGATAAAAAAGACTGGTTCATGATGGGCTTAGTCAAGCTCTGGATACTCGACGGCTCCAGAATCCTTGAGGAATCCAAGACCCCGCTTGCAGGCCTCAATGCAAAGGGAATCGAATACCTGAACGATGAGGTCGTCAAGATAAATACCGCCGGCCGCCATGTCGAGGCAAGGGGCCACGGCAGGATCGAATACGACTACCTGATAATCGCCCTTGGCGCCGAACTTGTGCCTGACCGTATACCCGGATTTGTGGAAAACGGCCTTAACCTGTATGACCCAGCGCAGGTGCCAATTATCAGGGAGAAATTGCTTGCATCCAGCAGTAACAGGAGGGTGGCCATTGCCATTATGGGAATGCCATACAAGTGTCCGCCTGCTCCGTTTGAAGCAGCAATAATTGTCAGCAATATCCTCGCAAAAGCAGGAGCTTCTGTAGAAGTGAACATCTACTCGCCGGCACCAATAGCGATGCCAGTCGCCGGACCGCAGGTAAGCGCCACCGTGGTCGAAACCATTTCACAGCATGGAATACGCTTCAACCCGTCGCACAAGGTCAAGTCAGTGTCCGCCTCAAAGCTTGAATTCGACAACGGAAATGCGATTGATTACGACCTGCTCATTGGTGTGCCCCCGCACAGGGCTCCTGAAGTGGTGAGGTATTCCGGTCTGACTGCAGAAGGCTCTGATTGGGTTTCAGTTGACAGGCACACAATGAGGACGGCCGTCAAAGATGTGTTTGCGGTGGGCGATGTCACTGAAATCAAGGTCGGTGCCGTGGCAGTGCCCAAGGCAGGCATCTTTGCTGAGGAGGAGGCAAAGGTAGTCGCACAGCAGATAATAGACGAAATTGGCATGCTCCCAGAAGTCAGAGGGGCATTCTCTGGTCAGGGCTACTGCTTTATGGAGGTAGGCGGCGGCCGTGTCGGCTACCTTGCCGCGGACTTTTACGGAAGTGCAGGTCCCCTGATCAAGCTCGAGGCACCGTCGGAGGAATATTTCACAAAAAAACAGGACTTTGAGCGTACAAGGGTCAAAGAGTGGCTATTCTAGCTTTTTCTCCTTCTTTGGCTTGCTCATTGTATAGAACCCGTGCGAAGCGATCAAAAATGCCGCAAGCGACATCTTGGTCGCAAACACCAGGTTCCAGGGTGTCTTTGGGTTTGGGTACGGCACATTCTTGTCGTCAAAATCAATAACCCCCTTGATTGCATCGGCGGTAATAAGTGAGTTCCAAACAATAAAGTTGTAGACAAATTCGTAAAGTGCAACGATGGCTATTGCGAGGACGGCAAGCTGGAGTATTGCCTTTATGGATGGAGGAATGTCGCTAACCGCGTCGCCCCCAATCTTGACCACGCAGTACCAGCCGATTACCGAGACTATCATGAGGTACGTGACAAGCTTTGCCATGCCCTTTACCGGAAATTCCGTCTCTACCAGGACTTCGCCTATGACGACTTTTCCTGTCTGCATGTATTCATTGACGCTGATATAGAGCGAATATAGCGTAATGGCAGCCATGACAAAGGAGCAAAAGTAAAAGACGCCCAGGTAAATTTTCCTGTCACTGCGAGGCGACCTTTCTACGCTAGTGCGCATATTTATGCACAGTATGTGGAATATCATTCCTGATATATGATTTACTTGGCTCTGCTAGCTTTCAGCATTCGCCGGCAAGCCGACTTGCTTGCACCTACTCGAAGGATTGCCGTTACAGCCGTCGAGCTTTCTCCCCACCCCGCCTCCTTGCTTCACCTGCAACCCTTTTCCTTTTTTTTGAACTGCAGAGCCGCCGCGGCCCTTTTTGACGGATAAATATTGTCCAAGGCCGCAGCCATGTCCCTATCCATCCATCCGTCCATCGATTCATTTCATGAATTCTGCATATGCCTTAGTTCTCTGAACTTTCTACCCACCACAAGGCTATGTTGTTTGTTCCCGTATTCCTAAGGGGAGGGACAACGGGGGCTGACCGGTAGAAGATGATGATGTTGATGGATGAAAGTGAGAATCAAAGAATTGTCATTTTTGATTTACTTTAGTGCAGAAAGGAACCTGTCTGCCGGCAGGGTATTTAGCACGTCATCTGCTGTGGCCCATCCCCTCCTTGCTTGGGCTATTCCAAATGTAAGGTATGCAAAATGGATTGGGTGGTGCGCGTCAGAATCTATTGTCAGCCTGACACCTTTCTGCACGGCCATTCTGGCATATTCGTCCTTTAGGTCAAGCCTGTCATAGTGCGCATCAATCTCCAAGGCGGTGCCGGTGTCAAGCGCCGCATCTATTACCTTTTCAATGTCAACGGGATATCCCTCCCGCTTGTTGATGAGCCTGCCTGTTGGATGGAACAGGATGTCTACGCTTGGATTTCTTGCCGCCCTCACAAGCCTCTCAGTCTGGGCTTCAATGGGAAGTGAAAAGTGCGAATGAATGGCAGCACCGACCACATCCAGCTTGTCAAGCACATTGTTTGGTATGTCAAGCGAGCCATCCTTCATTATGTTGACTTCTGCAGACGACAGGACGCGCATTTCTTCAAGCCTGTCGCTTAGCTCCGTCGCTCTGTTTGCCTGATCCAAAAGCTCTTCCTCATCCAGCCCTCCTGCAAGCGCCAGGCTCTTTGTGTGGTCCGTGATCGCGATATAGTCAAGGCCGAATTGTCTGGCAGCTGCAGCCATCTGCTCCATTGTAGCTGTGCCGTCGCTCCTTTCGGTATGAACCTGCAAGTCGCCTTTCAGGCTGCCGTATTCTATCAGCTTTGGTACCGCCCCCTTCAGGGCCAGCTCAAGCTCGCCCCTATTCTCCCTCATCTCTGGCGGGATCCACTGGAGCCCGAGCGCTCTGTAAACCTGTTCTTCACTCTCTCCTGCAATCCTGCTATCGCCTCGGTAGACGCCCCACTCATTTAGCCGCAGCCCCCTTGCTATCGCTATCCTGCGGAGCTCCACTGAATGCTCCTTGCTCCCTGTGAAATACTGGAGCGCCGAGCCCCAGCTTTCGCTTGGAACGACCAGCAGATCCGCATCGATCCCCACAGCGAGTTTTACGAATGCCTTGGCCGGCCCTCTGGCAATTACCTCGTCTACCTCCGGCATACCCACGAAAAAGTCCAGCACCGCTTCCGGGTTACCTGACAATACCAGGTAATCGATGTCTCCGATGGTCTCCCGCATCCTCCGTACAGAGCCTGCCGCAACGGCCTTGGTCACACCCTCAACCTTCAAAATCCGTGACTCGATCTGCTTTACCAGAGGATAGACATCGCCAATGATGCGCCTGCCCTTGCCCCTGCGGAAAAATTCTATCCTGTTGAGCATATCTTTTTCTTTTCTTTCGGTAAAGCCGGGCACGGTACGGAGTCTTCCCTCAGCAGCCGCCCGCTCGATCCCTGCAAGGTCCGTGATCTGCAGCCTGTCGTAGAGGAGCTTTATTGTCTTGGGTCCCAAACCTTCGATTCCCTGAAGCTCGTCGGTGTTGACTGGGATCTTTTTCTTTAGCTCGTCCAGCTGGGCTATCCCGCCTTCCTTGATAAACTGCTCAAGCTTGCCGGCGATGGCCTTGCCTACCGAGGGGATCTGCAGCAGAGCTTCAGTTCCACCCTTTTCATAGAGCTCCGAAACGTTTACTGTCAGGTTTGCAATTGTGTCCGCGGCCTTGTAATACGCCCGCGCCTTGTACTGGATGTTGTTGTTAATGTCACCATCGCCTCCTTCCAGTTCCATCAGAAATCCAAGCTCACGCAGCGCCCTGGCAATGTCGGCGTTTTTTGCCAATTGATTGATCCTGACATCGCCAGCCTTGCTCTTAACGTTTATCAGGAGGAGACGCGATGTAACTTGTGCACTATAAAGAGAACGGTGATGATGATTGCTTTCTAGCTCTGAGCCGTTCTCCTCTCGTTCTCTCTCCCTTGATAAAAAAATGGAAAAGTGGGCTGGAAATGCCACGATGTGACACCCACCATCCATTGCGCAACAGAATTGCGCCTTTACGCACCAGGGGCGGAAATGATTTTACTCTATGTAACATCCTCTTTTGAATAGTAAAACAGCATTATGATAAAGCAAAAACGCCGCTGATATCCAGCCTTTTCTGGGACTATTATGCCCTGCCTTTGATTACTATTAGATCCATATGAGCAGCGTTAATCATTAAAGCCCTTGTTATTCTGGTTGCAATGGAAATCTTTGAATCGATCGCCTGGGTTGCACTCGGATTTGCACCGACCCTAGCCGCCATGGAAATCGCATGGAGGATAAGCCGGCGCAAGCTGACACATGTGGAGGTCGGCATCCGCCGATGATAAGCTGGGAACAGATGTATTCACTTGTTGGAATTGCCGCAATGGCTGCCGTAGCCGGCGCCGTGAGCCTGCGGCTGATACGGGATGAAAGCATTTTGCGCAGAAAGCGCATGCTGGCAGACAAGTACTGAAAGAAGAAATTTTTTTAAACCGCTACTGCCTTTCTCAAAGTTTGCCGCATGGCAAAATATTCTTGACCGCAAGTACTGACCTGCAGTTTGAAGAGGGAGATATAGCTGGCTAATGCAGGTATTTGAGATTCACAAGTACAGGGGCGATTCGTTTATGTACATAGTTGCAAGGACTAACAAGCACTCTGAAGAATATGTGAGGAGTGACGTGAAAAAGATGAACGACATGCTCACGCCTGAAATGAGGGCCGAAGGCATCCGCTATGTATTTGCCCTTGGCACCATAGAGAGCATGACGAAAAAGACAGGTGAGCGCACAAGAAAGAAGGAAAGGCAGATCTCAGAAGAAGTAGTCAACAGTCTTCTTTCGTAGCGTGCATACAACTTTTATAGCAATTGCGACCGAACATGCCTGATGCAGAGGCCAGACTGGGACACGTATTTCATGCTGCAGGCAGAAATTGCCAAGCTCCGCTCAAACTGCCTGACTCGGCATATCGGAGCCGTGATAGTCAAAGACAACAGGCAGATTGCGACTGGCTACAACGGGACTCCCCCCGGCATCAAGAATTGCTTTGAAGGCGGCTGTCCCAGATGCGCAGCCAGAGTAAGGGGCGAAGTAAAATCAGGCGAGAGCCTCGAGCGGTGCCTCTGCACTCATGCCGAGGCAAATGCGATAATGCAGTGCGCGCTGTTTGGAAACGCCGGGAGCACCCGGGGCGCGACGCTCTATTCGACCTTTGCGCCCTGCATAGAATGCAGCAAGATGGCCATCAGCGTCGGGATAAAGAGAATTGTGGTTATAGCCGATTACCCCGAAGACGGCACCCAGCTCCTGCGTGAAGGGAATCTCGAGCTGGTAAAACTTGACCCGGAGGCCCTGAAGCCCTGGCTCCCGGTTATGACTGCGGATCCGGAATCTTCAGCAAAGGCCGTGAGCAAATAAAGTTGGTGGACGTCCACATCACCCAGTTTAACGTGCAGCTCTACTTTCGGACGCCGGTGCTCGACACCGACAAACTGGACGAGGCATTCAGCCAGTCCGACGGCTTTTCGGCCCCATCTGCTGCAAGCGGAGACAGAAGCGGGAGCAACACCAACCACCCGATGCAAAACGCCGTCTCTTTTTTCAGGCAGGGCTTTCGCATCGCGCCTGTTCAATCAAACGCCTTGCCGTTTAGGATACTGCAGGTCATGAGCTATCCAAACATCCTGAAGGAGCCCGAATCGGAGACGCTTGCGTGCCTAGATTTTGTGACCAGTTCGCTTGGGGACCGGCTTGGCATAAGCGTGCAGGAGCAGCTCTATGCCGTCAGGGTCGTATACCATTCAATTGTTACCGGGAGCCAGGAGGTCCAGAGGATGCTGAGCCGGCTGACCCGCATCGACAAAATACCTTCGCTTGCAGGCAAATACGTCGGACACAAAAATCCAATGGATGCCCTCCAGCTCACCTCGAGGACGGGAGGCGAGCTTGTCCACGATTCGTGGAGCGACATGCGCATCAGCCAGTTTGATACAAACTCGTACGTCGTTACCATCTTCAACGAGACTGGCTCCCTTGCCGGGGCAATCGAGTTTATCCGAAATGTAAAGCAGTTTGTCGCGGCAATGATGGGAGAAATGGAGTCTGCCTCCCTCGCTGAACCGGCGCCTTGATTTCCATAAGAAACGCTAGAGCCGGCGACCGCGAACCCGTCCTCAGCTTTTGCGCTAACACGTTTAGCTGGGGAGATTACATCGACCAGGTGTGGGACCTCTGGCTAAACGACAACCAAGGAAGGCTGCTTGTGGCAGAGTCGGAGGGAGAAGCAGTCGGCCTGTCGCACGTCGCGGCCTGCCCGGATTTGAAAAGCATCTGGCTTGAGGGCGTCAGGGTCCGGCCTTCCCACCGGCGCGCAAGGATAGCCACGGCTCTTATTGACAAAATGCTGCGTTATGGCAAAGAAGAAATGGGTTCAGCCCAGGCCCTTGCAATAGTAGCAAGAGACAACATTGCATCGCAGAGGATGATGTCGTCAAACGGCTTTTCAGTAATTTCGGAATGGGTCTACCACAGTACTGACGGGAGGATGGATCGGCGGCCCTCAAGCGCAAGGATTGCGTCGGAAGGCGAGACTGGCGCGATCATGAAATATCTTGAAGGATCCAGGATTTACAAGCAGTCTGCAAAAATGTATGTCCGGTCATGGCACTGGTACGCGCTTGACGGCAGCTCTGTCAGAGATCTTGTCAGCCAGGGCAGAATAGTCGTTTCAGGAGAGCCGGTCGCTGGAGTTGCGGTGATTAACAGGGCAGGGTACTGGAGCAGAAAAAACATACTGCAGATTGTATACCTTGACTCGCATGACCCGCAGGCGCTGTCCGACCTACTTTCATTTGTCTGCAATATCTACGTCGGGGACAGATATGAGCGCCTGCACGTCCTGTGCAGCCAGGACGGCGATTTAGTCTCTGCAATTGACAGGTTCAGCATACAAGAGTCGGAACAATTCCTCCTATACAACAAAGTTATTAGCTAATGGCTGCGCAGCCATTTTTGGAATTGACAAAAAAGTATCTTGACGTACGCGGCATCAGGGTTCGAATGATTCAGGCTGGCAAGGGCCAGCCACTTGTTCTGCTCCACGGCCTCGGCGGTTCGATAGAAAGCTGGGCCAACAACATTGAATACCTTTCAAAGAAATTCAGGGTATTTTCACTCGACCTGCCCGGATTTGGCCAGAGCG
>DATEIL010000030.1:0-10559 GCA_035279085.1 Nitrososphaera sp. | reverse complement strand
GCTTTCCACCGTCTGCTGGAGCGATCAGATAGACATTAGAGCCAAGTCTTGCGTGGGCGGCAGCAAGTTCTCCCGGATTTTCGGAATATTTGTAAGTTCGGCCAGCCTCCAGGTAGAGTTCCATATATCCACGCCAATGTTTTGCTCCAACTATCACAGCATCTCCCTCTGTGTCCCGATTGATATTGCCTATTGACTGAAGCAGGGCGTCGGTATCATGTACATCCAAGGCATTGAACTGCATTGTGACTGGCATGAATTGTTCTGTATGGCCTCTCACAAGTGCAAACAGCGGAAATGGGCTTTCATACGGCAGTATCGCATAGGCAACGCCAACTATTGCGAATACTGCAAGGATTGAACCTGCAAAGTATGTGTGTCTTACTCGCCGACTCGTTATTGCATCAACTATGAAATAGCCGGCTATGATGGAGGCGAAAATGCCAAACAATATTGCCCATCTTTCCGGAACAAACGATGCGGGATTTGGAAGCACCAGCCATGAAAAACTTGCGACGCCCGAGATTACCATTGGCACCCCCAAGAAGACACTCTGTGATTTTCTGAGGCCAAAAATTGCTGGAACCGTTATGGCAGCGTCCAAGATGCCAAAGAGTACAAGGTAGTCGATACTTGATGCTCCCGATGCTCTTGCTGGAACCTTGCCTGCATTTCCAGTAGCGCTTTGCAGATGCGTAGTTTCTCCTGCGAGCCAGGGTGCCAGAAGGAACAGGAGAACCCCCCATGAGAGGATCGCAAGCGACAATAGCACTATTTTCCTGTCACGTCGTGTAACCAGAGCAGTAGTCAGAGTCACTACAAAGAGCAGGCCGATCATGCGGTCCAATGCCACAGTGATGCAGCAAAGGCTCGATATTATTGCCAGCCAATGCCATTGGTGGTACCTTTTGGCCGAAATTAGGCTGAAGACGACCAGCATCAGCGAGATTGCCAAGATATCTCTATGAAGGTCCCACGCAGTCCTAAGCACAGCTACCTGCACGATTACAAAGAGGGTGATGAAAATGCTTTCGAGGTTGCTGCGTCCAAGCAAAGTCCTGGCAGCATAGAACACTGCTCCTGCGAATATGCCAAATATCGCAACCCCTGCTCCCGAGACGGTGGCATGGCCTGAAAGTCCGGTCGCGCCAGAAACAAATGACAGAATCAACACGTAGATCGGAAAATCGTCAGATACCGATGACCAGTGAGCGTCGAGGTCAGTCACAACGGGAATATAGTAATTTACGACGTCGTAACCGATTGGGTACGGAAACGCTGCAAGCTCCGGGGCTAGCCTCAGCAGGAGAGCAACTGTAACTACAAGCAATACCGAAAGATTCTGGCTGTGCAGGAGCTTTGTAGAAAGCAATGTAGAAGGCGTCCACAATCAGTCTAACAAGGCCGACAACAGTTTTAAGAATAGACGTTGTTTTTAGCCGGCCCATGGCAGCCTAAATCTAGAAAGGCAGTGTGATTGACAACATGCCAGTTGTAACCGCTGACTCTAGGAATAGTAATAATGATAATGATAATAATAATAATAATACCATCACTCTTCTGGATCACCGCATATAAGCTTCAAGTGTGATATGACAGTCACAAGATAAAAGCGCTGATTGCGTTCAGGTAATTCCGTTCAGTAGTGCGATAATCCAATAATGATTTTATGTCCAACAACTCTTTTCTTTGTCATTGCCAACGAAAAAAAGAGCAATGTCGCAATCAGAGTTCCAACAGGAGCAGCTTAGGCTACTGAATTTGATATATGAAGAGCTCAGGAGAATTGGTAGCAGTAGTAATAATAACAGCGCTAGCGTGACGGTCCCCGGTTTGGAAAATGTGAGAGATACTCTGGAGGATGAGGAAGAGGGGCCAGACGACGAGCTGGAATCATTCGAATGACTTTTTGTACGCAGTCTTGTAATCCTGTAATAGCGTCTGTTTGATGTTTTCGATCAGAGAGTCTATTTCGTAATGGTCGTCAAGAACCTTCTCTTTCTTGGGAGAAATTCCAAGAGATTCCAGTTCTCCTCGGCGAGAATTTGCATGTAGCCAATCTCCACGCATTGAATGCTTTGATTAGCCTATTGCATTTAGCAAGTTGCGAAGTTTTTGCCAGAATCATGACACTCAAATCTTGCTGGCTTCCTTTAGGCGCGCCAGCATCCGTTGCTCGCCCTGAGCGAAGCGCCTTTTTTCATCTTGTGTCTCCACAAGCAATGGAGGCACTCCTGTGGGCTTGCCATCGCGGTCCAGAGCTACAATAGAAACAAACGCAGTTCCCGTCCGAACCCTTGATCCAGTGTCAAGATTTTCCGATTCGATCTTCACTTCGACTTCCATGGAGGACCTGCGCACATAATTGAGCCGGCCTGAGAGGATGAGAGCATTGCCGATGTAAACTGGCTTTAGAAAGGTCATTCGATCGATGCTGGCAGTCACGCAATTTGTATTCCTTGCATGTCTTTTTGCCACGACTCCAGCTACAAGGTCAACATGCTTTAATATGGTTCCTCCAAAGACGTTTCCCATCGGGTTGGCGTCTGATGGCAACATCATCAGAGTCGTCTCGGTCTGGGAATCTGCAGGAGATTTTCCGCCGGTCTCCATTCAGCAAAGGCTACTTGGCAGAGTTTTATAAAGCATTTACCATCCGATTCATCTTGTCCAGGCTGACTTCGAACCCAAATCGCTTTTCTTCTTTTTTCATGTGCCGGTACATGCTCATAAGCAGGTTCATGTGCCTTACAGTGCTGAGTTTTCCTTCCATTTTTAGCCTCACAATGCGGTATACGTCATCATAGTACCCAAATCTGTCCAGCACCGATTTCCTGTAACGCTTGGAATTAAAGGGCTTCTCGACGTCTAGGACATCCAAAAAGATGTCACAGCAGATAAGAGACGGTATTATGCCCTCGCCGAGCATCGGAAAGACGCAGCCAATGGATTCTCCGACGCCGACAACATTCCCGTCCACGAACGGTTCCATCCTCTTCGGCGGTGCGAGCCTAATTGGCCGACCTATCTTTTTGACGATCTTAGCCTCAGGATGCTCCGTAAAGAATTCCTTTACCCCATGGTATTTTCTCTCGACATCGCCTGCGCCCATGTAGCCGCGATTGTTGTCTAGCGGGAAATACCAAAAGTATCCTTTCGCACCCTTGTATCCAATGACATAGAATTCTTCTATTCCCTGTACACCCTCGACTAGATATTCGTATGCGGGTATCAGAAAATCATCCTTTGATCGAGGTAGCAGGGTCCTGTGCAGGCCGGTGCAATCAAGCACGTGATCATAGCTTTCAAATGGAAATGATTCCTTTGAGCACTTTGCATCGTAGTGGACCTTGACTTCTCTTAATAGATCCGCCTCCCACTTGTTCTTGTCATAGGTGACTAGGCCCCTGAGATCCAGGTGTTCCACAACATTGTTTGGCAGCTCCATCCTCAGAGTCTTTCCTACGTGAAATATGTAATCGTCAAATTGCAGGCCAGCATGTTCGGAGAATTTTTCGAGCATGTGCCTCGAGGCCCCCCATGCGCAGACGGGCCAGTGTTGATCCTTCCTTGATGATTCAAAAATCTCTACTTCGTGTCCGCGCCGGGCCAGCATGCTCCCAAGATAACTACCGCATACTCCTGCACCCGCGATGGCTATGCGCATGTCCTATGGATCTGCTTTTCGCAAGTTTACTTATAATTCTTGTCTATTTTCCTCGCTGTATCTGTCCTGTATCCTGTAGCGGGCATACTTGTCGTCAGGTGAATATTTTGGCGGGTGAGGATCGACTGTCGGCCTGCCACAATGAGGGCAATCTGCCTTTAGCGTGTAGACTGCAGTAGTTGGGCATTTTCTGATAAGGTGTTTCAAGGCCATGTATCACTGCCTATGAAGTTCCTTTGATTCGTCGCCGGCGAATGCAGGAGTGCAGTCGTGCTTTTCACAATGAGCCTCAATCCATTTCATGGGATTGTTCATCGACTTCGCATCGCCATTTACGCTCACCTTGGCACCTTTAGGCTCTTTTAAAGAAACGGCCGCCATTTGCTCCAGCAGGTGATGATGTTCGATAGCACCGATCGCCCCAATGGCGATCTCTGAAACTTGCGTAATGCAATTTACGCTTCGGTACCCACAGAGCACCATATACTCACCGAGTTCGGGAACGTTTTGCGCAGTAGGAGTCACCATCTCATCATTCTCTCCTTCTTCCGCAATGCGCTGGGCTTTGGTAGATGAAGATGCAGCAGCCATGTCGCAGATCAGATAGCCAAAATAGGTAGGGCGTACTTTAAGGTTGCTCAATCCTCAAGCTAGCGAGCAGAGGTGAGCCGCTTGCTTTTGTCATGCATTACGCTATCTCTATCGGCCCTGTAGGCACCGTGTTGCTCGGTGTCGGCCGTGCCTACAGGTGGCTTCCTTAACTTTGTTTTCTGCTCTGTGAATGAGGACTTTCCAAGCTTATCGCCCCGGTATGCCGATGCGATTGCAGGATTTCTACCATGCAATTCATTCCCGACAATTTTTCTTATTCTGCCTGCAGTTACCAATTTTTTCTTCTTGCCTCGAGACTCGGTCCTCACCTTCCTAGTTACTTTCTTTGCAATATCCCTAGCCATGAGGAAGGGCACGCCCGACCTCGAAGTGGTACTTGCCAGTCTTTCTCGATCGAATTTCTCCTTTCTACCACTGGATCTTCTGATAGAGATTTCCGCCGGTTTTGCCCGTCTCTTTCTCTTAGTGACGCCACGTTTAGCACCCTTCTGCTTTGACTTTCTCATGACATAGAGATGGTCAACAAACAAGATAACTGCTAAAAGTCAATTCCTTTTTTTGCTTTTATGCCATGCTGATAGGGGTGCTTGATCTCCTTCATCTCGGTAACTAGATCTGCCGCTGCCACTACTGCTTCAGGAGCATAATTTCCGGTAAGTACAATCGTCATTTTTTGGGGCTTTGACTTTATTAATTGCATGACATCCTGCTCTGATATCAGACCGAGCTTTACTGCATAGTTGATCTCGTCCAGAATCATCACGTCATACCCGCCAGACAGCAGCTTTTCACGCGCAAGCGCAAGGGCTGCCTGGGCAGCATTTTGGTGATCCTCAAGCGGATGGTCGTCGTCGATAATCCCCACGAAACCTTTACCGGCAGCGATAAGTTCGAATTCCGGCTCCAGTCGTTTTGAGCTCGTAAGCTCGCCATAATACCATTCACCCTTGATAAATTGTATCATTCCCACTTTCATCCCATGGCCTACTGCTCGAAGGACAATGCCAAGTGCTGCCGTTGTCTTGCCCTTCCCTTTGCCGGTGTAGATGATGACGAGCCCGCGGTCTTGCGGCATCAGCCTGACTTCAGATTGGTCTGGATAAAAATCAATCTGAAGAAGATTAATAAAATTGAAACCGTATCGATCCAGCTGCTGTGAGCATTCCGCGGGTAGTCGTTGCAGGTGTAACTAGCGGCGTGGGTAAGACTACCATTTCTGTTGCAATCATGGCTTCGTTGCGGAAGAAGGGATACATGGTCCAGCCCTTCAAGGTGGGTCCAGACTTTATTGACCCATCCTACCACAACCTGGTAGCAGGGAGATCATCGCGCAATTTGGATGTCTGGATGATGGGCAAAAAGGGACTCGTAGAGTCATTTGCGAGGGCATGTGAAGGCGCGGATCTTGCAGTCATCGAAGGTGTTATGGGACTCTATGACGGTCTGTCGGGGAAGGACAACTTTGCGAGCACTGCCCATGTTGCCACCATTCTGAAGTCCCCTATCATTCTGGTGGTGGATTCAAGCAAGGCAGCTCGCTCTGTTGCGGCCATTGTTCTTGGATTCTTGCGCTTTGACCAGAGGTTAAGAATTGCAGGAGTAATACTGAACAATGTAGCAAGCGAGAGGCATGCAGAATATCTTCGCGAGGCGATGTCCTCCAAGGCCGGAAACAATATCCGCATCCTAGGAATGATTAGACGTGACCCTAAAGCAAAGATGGAAGAGCGCCACCTCGGCCTGGTTCCTGCTCTTGAGCTAGAGAAAAAAAGGCAGAAGCGCATCACCAGCAATGCAAGGGAAATTGCAGAACAACTTGACATTGACGGTATTGTGGATGTAATCCGGATGCAGCCTGCACCAAGTGATGATAACCCCAAAACGGCGGAGCCTAGGAAAAAAGCAATCGCAAAAATCGCTGTCGCGCTGGATGAGTCATTCAATTTCTACTACCAAGACAACATCGAAGCCCTCCGTGAGGCTGGCGCAGAACTTGAGTTTTTTAGCCCGGTCAATGACAAGGGCCTGCCGGAGGGAATCGACGGGCTTGTACTTGGCGGAGGCTTTCCAGAAGTCCTCGCAGATAAACTTGAAAAGAACGGACGGATGATCAAGTCCATCCGCCGCCAAGTTAATGAGGACATGCCGGCATACGGAGAGTGCGGCGGACTGATGTACTTTAGCAGGTCGATATCGGGATTCGGAGGATCAGAAAGAAGGAGGAGGATGCTGGGCGTTGTGGATGCAGACACGGCCATGACAGGCAAGATCACTCTAAATTATACAGAAGCTGATTGCAGGGCACATCTATTTGGCAGGTGCCTGCTGCGCGGCCACGAGTTCCACTACTCTGAACTGCGCGACATTGCGAGGGACAGCAAATTTGCGTATAGTCTCAGGAGGGGCAAAGGGATTGTTGACGGCAGGGATGGGATTGTCTTCAGTGAAAACGGTATTGCGGCATACAGCCATCATCACTTCTCGGGAAATCGGCTGGCAGCAAAACTGGTGGATGCATGTGCAAAATATTCACGCAGATGATTTCTTGCTCTGATAAAGCAGCATGACGGCGTTCATGATGGACGATGCCGCCGGAGAACCGCCCTTCCTCCCCGAGTTTGTTATGTAGGGGATGTCCAGCTTGGCAAGGTCGGCCTTTGATTCAGGAGCTGACACAAAACCGACTGGAATCCCAATGACTAGCGCAGGTCTAGCCGCAGCCTCCTGCACAATGCGGATCAACTCGTATAGGGCGGTAGGTGCATTGCCAACTACCACGATTCCGCCGTTGATATCTGCCGTCGCACGCCGCATTGCCAGTTCTGACCGTGTTCTGCCGGTTTTTCTCGATTCCTCGGCCAGGGACGGGTCTGAGATATAGCACAGAGGTCGTAGCCCCAAGTCTGCAAGCGATTTCTTGTTAATGGCAGAAAGTACCATGTCTACATCGGTGATCACGGCACACCGGTTTTCAATGGCCGCAAAGGCGGATTTAACAGCGTCTGGATGGAAGATTATCCTGCCGCTGCCCGTGGCAAACTCAAAGTCGGCAGTCGCATGCACGACCCGCCTGACCACTGTCCACTGCATGTCGTCATATCCGTGCTCGCCTACTTCTGAGTCAATGATTTCAAAACTTTTCTTTTCAATATCAAATGCCCGTTTCGCCATTGACCGGCTAGAAGCCGTGCCGCTATTGTGACTTGAAGCCAGCCCTCTTTTCAACCTCGCTTGTTCTTTCAAGTATCAAATCGACCAGCTTCTCGTCAACTCCGAGATGGCGCGACAGGAAGGCATTCTTGAAATCGTGACCTGCCAGCGCGCCGTCAATATCATGGAGCACGTCGCGTTTAATGTGCGCTCCCTTGTGCAAAAAGTATGGCATCATCAGTATTACCTTTGGATCTTCCGCAATTGCACTTGCAATCCCAGATTCTATATTCGGCTTATCCAGTTCGAGAAAGCAGTGATGGACCCGGCGATATGATGGTCGCAGTGAGTCTGCGGTGTAGACAAAAGCATCATGGGCATTGCGGTCGCTGCTGCCATGTCCTATTAAAAGGACATCACAATCGCTGTCGCTGTAATCAATACGCTTTTCCCTCTTGAGTTCGGAAACCCTTTCCCTTATGAGCTCGGCCATGAGTGCGTGATAGCTCAGCGGCTTGGCTATGGCAATTTTCAAATTTCTGTCTTTGCATATTCTGGCACTCTTTTTCACAGTGTCCTTTAACTTCATGCCCGGATACAAAAAGTAAGGCATTATTGTGATCTGGTTTGCGCCGCTATCCACGCAGCGGCCTATTCCCTCTTCGATAAATGGTGGCACTACCTCCAGGAAGCAGAATGAGGTATGGTCATATCCTGCCTTTCTGCCTGCCAACAAGCACATTTCCTGTAGTTCTTCCTTGACCTCGGGCTCTCTGCTGCCCCTGTCTACCAGTAAAAGTGCCCTTTTCAACATTTGATGCACTTCCCCGAGGCTAAATTATCCTTGCGGAAAGGAAATCCGCGAAACGGCGACTGTCAGATTCGGGGGGAATTTCTGCTTTGGCACGACCAGCGATCCCTTGGAACTCAGGATAGAGGATGCTTCAGAAACGCTTGGCGTCCCTTCAAACTTTTGCACTGTCTGCGAGGGGTTAGGAACGGAAACACTTCCCAGGGCTTCCTTTTCGTATATTTCGACAGGTACGTTGTATTTCATGGCAAATTCGTCAAGACCCTTTACTTTGGCCCCCCTGTTGATGCTTGAAATATTTCTAATGCATTGGAACGACAGCGCATTTTCTTTGAATACCTGGAGCACCCCTGACTCGATTGTGTCGCTAGGGGTGTCCCAGTGAAGGCCGATCCCCACTACAAGAGACTTTGGTCTATAGACAACGCTCTTTGACAGAATCTCAGGGTCGTTGATTATCCTGTCAGTGATGACAAGGCCGGCCCTGAACTCGGGCGACTGTAACTGGCTCAGTACGCCTACCTTTACAACATTTTTTGGCAATTGTGCGTTCCACCAGTTTTGTTGGCCGGCGTCTTGGTAGACGCCAATAGGTTCTTCATTAACCATCAGGGCACTTGTCCTTGTCACGTTCTCGAAATTCTCTATTGACCAGCCAAATTCCCTTCCTACAAGATCTACGGCTATGGTTTCATTCACGTCTGCAGCGGTAGTTATTACAGGCATAGCCCCAAGAATCGACGCCACCGAATTGGCCAGGGCGTTAGCCCCACCGATATGACCAGAAAGTGCGCTGATTACATATTTTGCCTTGTCATCTATTACGACAAGTGCAGGATCGGTTTTCTTGTCGCGCAGATGGGGGGCAACCATTCTGATCGCTGCACCGAGAGAAAATATGCAGATCAGTGCCTCATGAGACTTGAACAGGTCACCGACCTGTTTTGTACTCTGTTCCTTGAACCAAATGACATCAGTATTGCCGTCGTCATGCTTTGCAGGCACGAAAATTTCAACTTCGGGCATCTCTTGCTTTATCCTGCGTCCTATCTCGATCCCGTGCTTTGTTATTGCTACTACAGCAGTACTTGTCAACTATGATACTCTGGCAAGAGGCAGAAATAATCCTTACTTTAACACCATCATCTTGTAGTATTCTGTTTGATGTTCAATCTTGTAGCACAAAGATAGTGCGGACGGCCTGCCGTGCAAGTACTTTGGCTTTGCGAAGAGGGCACCTATCCAAAGATTACTTGCGATTGTGAGTTGCCCATAATACAACCATGGTTCTCGAAGTAACGCTTTCCAAGTGATCGGTTCAATTATCTTGGTAAACCTCGACAAAACAACGACAAAAGTAATCGATATGCGCTACTTCAGGCTTGAGAGGGTCGAGATTCATTCTCATACTGATTCCGTTCTGCACGGGCATTATTCAACATGGTTGTGATCTCCATATATTTTCGGGGGATAGATACCGGGTAAGCCTAAAAAGATCTTAATTTGAGAAAAAATAAGAAAATTATATACTGCATAGTCACGCTCACTCAAGGAGATAGACATAATTCATAGGACTATAATTACAGTTCTTGTTGGAAGTGGACCATGAGCTTACCGTGGCATCTACTACAACCAAGAAGGCAATTTCAATAATTCTTGCTGTTGTCATTTTATCTGGAATTTCAGTCGCTCTCTACTTGTACAGTGAGGATAGGCATGCTTTGACATATTATGGAGATGCAGGATCTCATCTGGTCGCTGCCAGGAAGCTATTCGATTGGGCTGAAAATCCCGGATGGAGTCAGATAGGGACGGTGTGGCTTCCATTACCTCATTTCCTTTTCATGTTTCCTTCATTAATTGATGGACTTTTTTACAGCGGTTTTGCAGGATTGGCGGTCAATCTTCCGAGTACTGCTTTGACGTCTGTTATACTTTACAAGATAATGCTCAGAATTTCGCAATGGATACCGCAAAAAGCCCAGACGAAAATGTCTATTTATTCTGCATTCTCTGTTGCTTTGTTATACGGCCTCAATCCAAACATATTGTATCTTGGTATTACGGCAATGACGGAGGCATTGTTCATGCTATTTTTTGTGGCGGCAGCTTATTGTATTCTGAAGTGGCATGATGAGATGAGTGAGAATGGGCGCCTCTCAAGTCTCAAATTCCTTGCACTTTCCTCTCTGTTCATTGTTGCGGCTACTCTTTGCCGATACGAAGGTTGGGTTTTACCTATATTTCTAATTCCTTTCTCTTTGATTGTAACGGTCAGGGCATGGAAGAGAAACGCTAGAGGGAATACGAGTCAATTAG
>DATEIL010000029.1:0-4469 GCA_035279085.1 Nitrososphaera sp. | reverse complement strand
GACCAGGCTGGAAGCGCCAGAAGGACTCCGAGCGTTGCGGCAACAGTCCACGCCTTCCGTGGGATCAGCATGTCAGCAGACCTCCTCAGGCCTCGGCCGCTGCGACCGTGCCCTGGTGAAAGACCATCACCCACCGCCCTCCGCGCTGAACCCAGACCGAGCTACGGAGCGTCGTCCGCATCTCCGTCCCCTCGAGAGGACCAACTGACAGGCGATAGTTCGTCAAGGCTACACCGGGAGCGAGGATCCGCACAACGAAGTCCTCGATGGACCACCGGAAGGGAACGTCGCTTGGGACGGAGTCCAGGACAGCTTTGCGGTCCCAGACCCGGCCGGAGCTGCCGAATTCGAGGAAGTCTTCGGCCAGGAGGGCGCCGAGGGCCTCGGGGGAGGCGCGGACTTCGGGGCGGAGGTGGGATTCCTCCAGGGTGCGGAGGTGGGACTGGAACTCTGGATCTATGTGCATGCGGGGTGCCTGCTTCTGAGTGGGGCGGTTCTGTGGCTCTCGGTCCGTTCTACAGTGTAACTTTGAAGGCTCGGGTCTCGAAGATCATCAAGAAGTTCAGCCTCAACCAGGAGACCGTTGGCACTCCGCAGTTGCGCGAGTTAGCGGGCGTCGCCGGTCACTTCCGCAGACCTCTCAGTACCGGGCCCCTATAGGCCTGAGATCGGTCGACCGTATTCTTACACTCGTCCTCTCCCTGAGCTGTGCCCACAAAGACGATATGGATTAGCCCAGACGCGGAGGTGCCGGGACGCGCAAATCACACGATCAAGAGCCCCTCAGGGACGACATCCTAGGGTGGTTTCGCTGACGCCTATTCTCTGGTATATTTCAGCCCTAAGGTAGAACATGTGCTCTAGACGCAATCAACCTGCCCTTGTGCTCTTAAGCGGAGGCCTAGATTCCGCTGCTTGCGTTCTTGCTTGCAAACAGAACGGGCTAGATGTTTCTGGATTGTTCATAGATTATGGCCATAGAGCAGCAGCCCCGGAGAGCGCCGCCGCACATCGGATCGCGGAACACTACAACGTTCCTCTCCTCATTGCTCACTTTAAAGGCCTATCGACCTCAGACCCAGGTTTTGTCCAGGGCCGCAATGGCTTCTTGCTCCAAGCGGCGCTCATGCTTTTTCCTCACGATAATGGCCTCATAGCCATTGGGATACACGCTGGCACTACCTACCGCGATTGCACACCCGGATTCGTGGATGCTATCCAGAATATTTTTGACATCTATTCTTCAGGTTCAATCCGTGTGTTTGCTCCTTTTTTGACTTGGCACAAACAAGATATCTACAATTTCTCGGCAGAATACTCAGTCCCCGTTGCCCTGACATACAGTTGCGAATCAGGATCAACAGTGCCGTGCGGAGACTGCCTTTCTTGCAAGGACATGGAGTCAATTCGTGCTCGCTCGAAGCCAATTTCTTAACCATTCTTCCGGGAAGCACATTAGGACTCCTCTACTGGTCCCCTCCTTCTCAAGCCGTGGCTTTGGTTACGAAGAAAAAGAATCCGACAACACGGGAAAGCCCATCCTCATATCACAAGCATCAGAAATGCTTGAATTAACAGCGCCCCAGCTGAATGATTCGCTCCTCCTGAGCGCTTATGATCTCCACTACCAACTTCTGCCGAATGCAATTAATCATCTTTCTGTCCCAGAGATAATTTTTATAGACAGCGGAGGGTATGAGCTTGGTGCCAGTAATGATCTTTCCGCAGTGAAGGACTCAATGCCAGGAAGCAAGCCGTGGTCTTCGGAACTCTTCCAAGAAACCTTGAAAAGTATCCCTCGCGAGCCTCTGAACCTAATCGGAATAGTGAATTATGACCTTGACTCCAAAGGTCACCCCTTGGAGGAGCAAATACACAGCGCTCGTCGCCTTTTTAACGATTGGCCGCAATTCATCCATACATTCCTACTAAAGCCGACAACGGGAAGTCAGCAGTATCTGCCCATGGCGCAAATCAAGGCAGCCGTGCCGGAACTCCGTGGCTTTTCCATTATTGGCGTAACCGAGGACGAACTCGGAAACTCCCTCTTAGATCGCATCACCAATATTGCGGATCTACGGAAAACACTTGATGCTGAAGGGATTTCAACTCCAATTCATGTCTTTGGCAGCCTTGATCCTTTGTTGACGCCCCTCTATTTCCTTGCCGGAGCAGAAATCTTTGATGGCCTATCCTGGTTGCGCTACGGTTACCACGAAGGTATTGCTATCTACTACCAACACTTCAGCGCCTTGGGCCCAGGGATCCAACGCCAACGAAGCAAAGTCAGAGCGCAAATGTTAATAAACAATCTTAATGAGCTTGACCGCCTGAGAATGAATATGACGACCTTCCTCGACAACGAAAATTTTGGCGTTTTCGGGCGCTTCGCTAAGCAGCTAGAAGAATGGTACAAACACCTTTCGGGGCGACTGGGGGGTATTAGGTAATGGGCGGCAGCGGAGGAGGAGGGGGGGGAGGTGTTTTTGGTGACTCAAATCTCGATAATTTGCGAAAACAGGCCACGAAAAAGGCGGCTGAGGCCGGTTTGGAATCTGCCGTTAACGCATACTTAAAAAATCAACTCGCAAGCGTAAACGACCGAGATGTGGATACTGTACGCAAGCGCCTGGAGGACATCGAGAGTGCCCTCGGCAGAGACATAGAGGGACTACAGAATATACTTTTTGGAGGCTCTGTATCGAAACATACCTATGTTGATGGCATTAGCGATGTTGACTCACTCGTGTTAATAGATGCAGGTTCTTTGGAGAACAAGTCGCCACGCGAAATGATCCGAAAATTTGCCCAGTCCCTGGGAATCAAGTTATCGAGAGCCGAGGTAGAAGAGATCTCACCGGGTACCCTGGCAGTTACTATTCGGTATCGCGATGGCAGTGAGATACAACTATTGCCAGCTTATAGAACCCCCAACGGGTTTGCCATTGCAGATATATCAGGTTCAAAATGGAAAGAGATCCATCCTCGCAAATTCGCAGGAGCTCTTTCTAAGTCTAATGCCAAACTAGGAGGGATGCTCGTCCCGACAATCAAGTTAGCCAAGGCTCTGATAGCCAACTTCCCGGAACAGAGACGCCTAAGCGGATATCATGTGGAGGCTCTTGCAGAGGCAGCATTTCGTGGTTATGACGGACCGAAGACCCCAAAGGCGATGGTAACCCACTTTTTTGTGACTGCCGCACAATCAGTCAAAATGCCCTTAGTGGACAGGACAGGGCAATCACGCCATCTCGACGAAGACATGGGGCCCGCTGATAGCCTGCAGCGTAGAATGGCCTCAGATTCTCTATCCAGGGTGGCACGGCGAATGCAGGCAGCAACTTCTCTTGAGCAGTGGCGTGCTCTATTTGAGGAGTAATGCCTTGGAAGTCATACGAATGCCAAGCACCTGGGATTCAGAAAGTCTTGCCTCAACCTCCTTTTCCCGGCTAGAGGTACTTGCTAGCCTTTACCTGCAAGCCAAGGAGTATGTCATTGCGGCTGGTTATGCCCCAGAGATCGACTGGCAGTACGAGGTTTCATTCGACAACGTGACAGAAGGGGACTTCCTGCGCGAGGGGGCCTGGGTTATTCTCGCCAGCGGCATACGCGAATCGGTTGTAAGAAGACATTTCCCCTTAATCAGCGGTGCTTTTCACAACTGGGAATCGGCCAAAGCGATAACAGCGGACTCCGAGGAATGTAGGGCGAGAGCGCTCTCTTGCTTTAGGCATCCAGGAAAGATTAATGCCATACTGCACCTCGCAAGCACGGCATCGGAACTAGGCTATCCCAAGTTCAGAAGAGCACTACGCCAAGACCCCATTGAGTTCCTTTTACAGTTTCCCTACCTAGGCCCTGCGACTGCTCGCCACCTTGCCAAGAACATCGGCCTAGGCTCTGCCAAGCCTGACCGGCATCTCCTGAGAGTTGCCTCTGTTGTTGGATTTTGTTGTCCGGTAGAGATGTGCAGACAAATATCAGAGCTTATAGCTGAGCCACAACCGGTTGTTGATATTGTAATCTGGCGATTTGCCACGCTACAGCAAAGTTACCGTTCTTTTTTTGCCCAAGCTTACACACGTGAGCCCCTTTGAAGAACAATAGGTGGCCTGTTTATGTTTTTCTGGAAGAACTCCAGAAACCTCTCTCTTTGTGTCCCAAGATCCTCATTAGCTCCCCAAAAGAAGCAAGGGATCGCCTGTTGATCGAAGGGAAGGATTGTACCCTCTGTCGCAGTAACAATTACTCTAAGCCCTCTACCCAATGCATAGCCAAACTCTATAAGGCAGTTCGGACGATGATCTGTTACATCAACGATAACCATCTCCGCAAAGTGGAGGGCATCAAATATTCCGACATTGATGAATCCATATTCCAACGGATCAGTCCCGAACTCGATCCTTTCAAAGCCTAACTCTACAATAGCTGGATCTATGGTTCGCCGAAAGAATCTCTCAACATTAGCG
>DATEIL010000028.1:0-9586 GCA_035279085.1 Nitrososphaera sp. | reverse complement strand
ATGCCCACCGCATACGTCCTTATCAACTGTGACCTAGGCTCAGAAGAAGAGATAATAAAAGAACTCAAAAAGCTGCCAGAAGCTATCGAAGTGTCTGGAGTATATGGAGTATATGACATAATTGGCAAGATAAGGTCAGATTCAATGGACAGGCTAAGAGAGACCATAACATGGCATGTCAGAAGGATAGACAAGGTGCGCTCTACTCTGACAATGATTGTGATTGAGGGACAGGGAGAGAAACAAAAGTAGAGAATAGTGCTAGCTGCTCCGGCGCCCCTATGATAACAGGCACTTGAGGTGGCCAACCGCAGTCATTGCTTCTGTTTCGTCGTTGAAAAAATGGGGCGAGGCCCTGACCACCTTTTTTCCCTGACCTATCTCCCTTGCAGCAAATATCACGTTGTTCTCTTCAAGCTTTTTCACAACCGCAGTCGGGTCATTACCCTCCGGCAAGAGAAACGGCACTATCGACGATCGCTTGCTCTCTTCCTCAGGTCCGAACAGTACAACCCCTGAAATCTTGCCAATCTCTTCTCGGAGAACATTGGAAATCCGGGCATTTCGCTTCGCAATGTTCTCTATCCCTATGCGAAGCACATAGCGCAGAGCTGCTTCAAGGCCGGCTGCGCCCGGGTAATTGCGAAAGCCAGCCTGCAGCCGCGCCGGCATCTCCAGGTTTGCAAGGACTTCGTCATCGTGAATATCGACATTGTTGTTATTGTTATTGTCATTATTGTTATTACCGCCATTATTTTCCGACAGCACCGCCGATTCGCCGCCAATGAAATGGGGCCTCAGAAACTCTGCCGCCTTTTTGCTGCAATAGAGTACTCCTATTCCAAGCGGGCCGCAGATCCACTTGAATCCGGGAAACGCCATGAAATGGCAACCTATCTTTTTGACATCTATTGGCAGCGCGCCCGCGCTCTGCGCCGCGTCGACGCAAAAAAGCGCGCCCGCGTCGGCCGCCAGCTTGCCTACCTGCTCGACCGGCATTATAGAGCCGGTGTTGTACAGCACATGGCTCATTGTGATGAGGCGAGCGCCAGAAGAGTCACCAACGACAGCCTTTTGCAGCTCGGCCATGTCAAAAAACCCGTTTCTGTCGACTTTGATCTCCTTGAGGGCGAGTCCTTCCGCCTGTGCGGTGGCGAGCCACGGCAGATAGTTTGCATAATGCTCGTGCCTGCCTCCCCTGACGACTATAGAGTCGCCACGGTCCCAAGAGATGCCTCTTGCGACCATGTTGAGGCCCTGCGTGGTGCTTTCAGTCAATATCACTTCGTCCCTGTCGCAGTTTATCAGGTGAGAGATTCTGGTGCGGACCTCGTTGAGGAGCGACGTGAGATATTCTGCAGTCGCTGCAGAATCGGGGCCATCCTCAGACACCTTGAGGAGGAAATTCGTCACTGCCTTGATGGTTGAAAGAGGAGTGGGTGCGATTGCGCCGTTGTTCATATAGATTGTTTTCCGGGTGACGGCAAAGTCTCTCCGGACGTCCGCCGCATCTAGGGCGTTATTGTTATTATTATTGTTGTTGTTATCAATGCTGCCGCCGATCATATCCATTTTATACCTACAACTCCCTCAAAGATCCCGTGGATTTTCAAGAGATCCTGAGCTCCCGGGGGTTAAATACGCTGATGTTCACTGACCCTTATGCCAAGCTCTGCTTCACCTCTCTACTCGCTTCGTCTTTTGAAAAGGCCGTCATCTATATCGATCTTGATACGACCTTTAGCGCATACCTCCAGGCTGGCCTGATAAGGACTCCACACAAGCTGAATGTCATGCTCCCGTCGTCTAATGAGCGACTGGTGCCGATGATAAAAGATGCACTTGTGCTAATGGAGGGCGGATCTGCAGTCATCTTTGACTCTGTCAACAGCTTTTACAGTCTCTTCCCGCTCCGGGAGAAATCACTCGGCAACCTCAACCACCTCTTGTCGGTGCTCCTCATGCTCCTTGTCAAGCGGGGGTCAGAGACGGGCTCGCCGGTGCTTGCGACAAGCATGCTCCGCTACAGGCATGCAGGCGGATGGGTTCAATCCCCCGCGAGCAGGCGTCTCCTGCAGAACAAGAGCGCCGTCAAGATGAAAGTCGACCTTAAGGATGGCGGGGAGCTGGCGCTCACCATAGTTGCGCATGATTCAGTGCCTGTAGGAAAGGAACTCGTCCTGACAGACCGTGCAGTTACAGCTTGACTCCGACCAGCATGAATCCTATGAGAAGGGCTACACCGATCGTGCCAAACCCTGATACAAAGAGCGCCTGCTGAGCCCTCTGGTTGCCTGACCTGCCTGACTGGTAGAGCATGAGTACGCCACCCATGCCTATGAACAAGAGGAGCGTGAACACTATTGTCTCGCCCGTCGTCTGGACCGTGCGGGTTGGAACAATGAAAGCACTGATGCCCCTGCCCTCTATAAGGGAGTTTACGAGGCCCGAGCTGAATGCAAAGAATGACGCAAGGTAGGCTATTGCGACTAAACCGGCAGCCTTTGAAGTGGTCGTAAGCATGAGCGAGTCGTTATGACCCTTAAAATCCAGACTCTTGGCTCCTTATGGCCAAAGTCGATTTTAAGTGCAAGTCCTCCATACGGTGACAGCTAGATTTTGGATATAAATACGTTCATGGGCTCTAGGCGTGGATGGGCTCGATAATGCTAGGATAGTTTGCATTGGTGCCGGCAGAGTCTTATCATTTAATTTGATAAACTGAGAATCAATATCCTACGTACGTTTGGACCCAAACGTACACGTCCTTAACCATGATCCGTTTGAGGTTATGAATGTAGTTGAACTCTCCAACCACTCGAAAATCGAAACACAAGGATACATTAGCCAACATTGGGTTTGGAATGTCTTCATGCATGGCTATTATGGCTCACTTTCAATACCCTGAGCTTACACAATATTCGATCTCTTTAGCTGGGGTTTGCCTCTATGCTCCGTATGGAATAACGAGAGCAAGCAATTTGAAAAAGGGCTAACCCTCCTAATGGGGTTTAGGAAACAGGGCTCGCTTAGAAGCATAAGATGATGTGTAAAGTATTTCTATCCATTACAAAAAAGCTAACAAATGGGGGTACTCTCTCCTAGGGATCTAGACGGAATTATCAGTTGGAACCATGATATCATGGAGGAGAGAGGTGGTCAATTCCAATTCAATGGCGGCTTGATTGGCGAAATTTTTCGTAAGGTAAACGATTTTGAAACGGATTGGGAAATTGAGGGTGTTATCAATCCTGGCATAGACTACGAACTACAGACCATAGTTCGACAAGCTACGGTACTCTTCTGTGAGATCGCACATTGCCAACCATTTTTAGAGGGCAATAGGGCGACAGCATTTTACGCCGGAATGGTTTTCTTACATCGGAATGGATATCATTTGCCTATGACAACACAACGGGATAAAGACGATATGTTTAATCTATTGGATAGAACAAAAGCAAGCACGGGGATGATTGAGGAGGCGTTTTGTCAAGAAATGTTAGATTATCTGCAAACTAGAATTACTCTAACTCCTGCTTAGCTAGTGTCGTTCTCTATTAGCCTTCTAAAGAACTCAGGATCCTCATTTCTCATAATATTCATTTCTTGCTTAAAGGATAGGATCTCTGTATTGTCCGGAGGTAGTTTGAATTGATAGGCAACAAGAAGATTATCGGCACTCTGAAGCACGGAAATTATGCAATTACCTGATATCGCCGTTGTAGCCGTTGGCTCTTGTAATGCCATGGGATATAATCTATAGTCCGTCATTTATAAAAAGCATTGTACTAGCGTGAGACGGATTTTAGGTAGACTATATTAACACATGGCAATATAACAACCTATTATGACGGGAATTGACATAGAGACGGGTTACTCGCCCAACTATAGACGGATCAACTCTAGCGGCATGTATGGCTCTGTTCAACCATTCGGATTAGAGGCTATTGTATATTCTCAAGAGCCCGTAGTGGATAAAGTACTAGGCTCCGATCCGATTAGACCGGATAAAGCGTCCATAAAGAGGGTAGTAGAGTGTGCATTGATAATAGATCCCATGCAAATGAAGTCGATACATACATGGCTCGATCAGAAAATAAAACAGTACGAGCAGTTGTTTGGACGTATCCCGTCACCCGAAGAAGTAGAGAATAGAACAAAAAGGGATCCTCGCCAATAGAACTAATTTCCTAGTAGCGCCTAGTTCTGTAGGATCGTCTACGCCTCCGTGGAGGCTCATCTTCTGCCATGTTTTCAGCTACAGAATACATGTACTGCTCCTGCGTCCGTCTTGGAGCCGATGTCCTCAAGAGGTGCGCCCACGGCAAGGTCTTCGTATCCATCACCGTTGAAATCAGATGGGCTCCCGCCTGAACTTGATAATGGTGTTTCTGCTACAGAATTTCCAACTGCGAACAGCGGGATTATTGACGACGTGAGCATAGCTGTCAGAAGCGCTACAAAAACGATAAGAGGACTGGACTTGTTGCTGGAATTAGACATAAAGTCTTGACCAAATCAGCATTTGTCGTGTCTAAGCCTGAGAGTAACTGTCCTGATTCTTGTACCGCATTTTATCTTACACCGGACTACTGGTTCCCTTCGACAAGAAAATATCTGACTGACTAACTGACTAAAACGTCGTTAGGCTTATCCTGAACGTTCGATAGAAATAGTGGAAGTGCCCGATAATCCATATACCTATGACTCCTCAGGCCACGTGTGCGGCATGCTACAGAAAGGCCCTTGCAGGCAAGAAATACTGCGTCCACCATTCGCAGGCCCATGATGGTCTCATGAATCACTACAGGGCCTGGGTTGAAGCGTACGGCCAGATATCCATGCAGGATTTTCTGGACAAGTTGCTGACCATGAAGGAGACCGGAAGCTGGGCAAGGGAAGTCATTGAAGCCGAGAAAAAAGGAATGGCTAACTAACTATCTATCTATCTATCTAATTTACTGGACATCTTCTTCTATAGAATCTCGATACAGAAAAAGCCGTCAGTCACTATTTGAACAACCGGATGGAACTAATGCGTAATATGCTTCGTTGTCCGACATGCGACGGCCAAGTCGTAGAGCACAAGACTAGCAACCTTATCCGCCAGGTATTGGTTTGGAAATGCATAATCTGCAGCAAAAGGTATGGCTTTGATGAGCTAAAGAAGGCCATATTCACAACATAGCAAGGAAACAAAAGTGTCGGAATTTTTTTTCACATGACAGCCTTTCTTTGATTTTTTATATTCTTGTCTTGCAGCATTTGATAGAACTTTTTGCGAATTCTTGTTCTAAAAATAGGTCACTGCCGATGTGGAGATCCGCTGGACTACTACTACTGCATATCATGCATTATCCAAAAGAGCATCCAGCGTTCCGCGTTCGAGTGACTGGATCATGTCCTCAAGAATGACTATCATTTCGCCCTTCCTTACCATGCCCGTCTCGACGCTTTTCTGGATCATATGTCCGACGACCTGCTCAACCATGTCCCGGTTGCCTCCTGCAGTCCATTCTAACCTCTCCATGTGCAGAGAAATGACCGTTGGCAAAATTATTAGGAGTTAAGGTGTCAGGTTGCGTACATATCCTTAATGTTATGGAACTTGGGTTACATAAGAAAGTCAGTCTGCAAAAGGGGGAGAGAAAAGAGTCGTGGGCGCATGCATGTGTGTATATGCATGCGCCCCAACGTGTTGAAAAATTTTTGGGCCGGACCTTCTTACATGTCCATGCCGCCCATTCCACCCATACCGCCCATGCCTCCCATTCCGCCTGGGGGTGCGGGTGGACCGCCTGACTTGCTTGAGGCGATCACGTCGTCAATCCTCAGTATCATCGAGGCAGCCTCTGTAGCCGACTTGATTACTTGTTCCTTGACTGCAAGCGGCTCTACTACGTCCATCTTGGACATGTCGGTGATCCTTGCGTTTCTTGCATCAACGCCTGTCCACTTGGCACCCTTGCTCTGCTTTGACCTCAGCTCAGTCAGGGTGTCAATCGGGTCCATGCCTGCGTTTTCTGCAAGCGACAGCGGGATCACTTCAAGGGCTTCCGCGAATTTCTCTGCCGCCAGCTGTTCCCTTCCGGACAGCGAGCTTGCCCATTCCCTCAGCTTTGACGCTGCATAGGCTTCTGGAGATCCGCCGCCTGCGACGATCGCTGGCTTTTCAAGGACATCCTTTGAAACCATCAATGCGTCGTGGACAGATCTTTCTGCCTCGTCTACTACCCTCTGGGATCCGCCGCGGATAAGAATGGTCACAGACTTGGGGTGCTTGCACCCTTCAATAAACACCCACTTGTCAGTCTCTACCTTGCGCTCTTCAACCAAGTCAGCTGCTCCCAAGTCTTTAGCTGTCAAGTCATCTAGGTTATTGACAATCCTTGCACCTGTTGCCCTTGACATCTTGGTCATGTCTGACTCTTTGACTCTTCTTACAGTCAGGATGCCAGCTTTGGCCAAGTAGTGCTGTGCGATGTCGTCGATGCCTTTCTGGCATACCACCACGTTTGCACCGCTCTGGGTTATCTTGTCTACCATCGTCTTGAGCATCCTGTTCTCCTCTTCCAGGAACATCTTCATCTGGTCCGGGGAGCTGATGTTTATCTTGGCGTCAAACTCGGTCTTTTCGATTTCAAGTGCAGAGTTGATAAGGGCTATCTTGGCCTTTTCAATCCGCTTTGGCATGCCGCCGTGCACGACTTCCTTGTCAAGGACAATGCCCTTGATAAGCTTGGTATCGCGCAGGGATCCGCCTGCCTTCTTTTCTACCTTGATGTCGTCAATGTCGAGCCTGTTGCCAGATTCAGTCTTGTCTGAAACGGCGAGAGACGCGGTGACCACAATCTCGGCCAGGTCATCGGCTTCCCTTGAGACCAGCTTGGTCTGCATCGAAGTCTTGGCTATCCTGATAAGATCCTGCTTTTCATTGCCCGCTACCTTTTGCGCAATGCTGTTGAGGATTTCAATCGCCTTGGTGGCACTCTTGCGGTACCCGTCGACGATAATGGTGGGGTGCACGTCCTTGTTTATCAGCTCCTCGGCCTTGTCGATCAGGGCTCCGGCAAGCACCACTACGGATGTAGTCCCATCGCCGACTTCGTTGTCAGTCGCCTTGCTTATCTCGACCATCATCTTTGCCGCCGGATGCTGGACGTCAATTTCCTTCAAAATGGTTGCACCATCGTTTGTTATTGTCACGTCGCCAAGTGAATCGACCAGCATCTTGTCCATTCCCCTTGGGCCCAGAGAGCTTCTAACAATCTCTGCGATCAGCTTTGCGGCAGTGATGTTGTTCTTTTGGGCATCTCGACCCTTGGTCTGGGATGCGCCTTCCTTCAGAATTAATACTGGAACTCCTCCAGCCGAACCTTGTTGTATTGACATTTTCTCATATTCCTCCTAAAATCGTAAAAGTAAAGGGTTTATCCGAGATATTTTAAACTTACTGCAAGGACACGTGTGCGCGCGCTCTATCTTTATCTCTATTGCTTTGCCAGCCTGATTCGGGCGATCCCGTTCAGGTACTGGATGTACTTGACCACGGGGTTGACCGCATCGTCGGGGAGCTTTGCGTAAAGCTCGTACTTGCGCGACCCGCTTGCGACTATGCGCAGCTGGCGCGAGTCTGGCTCGTACCTGGCGCTGATGTCCCCTGCGTCCGATACGCCCCTGACTTCGGCAATCACTTCGTAATAGTCGGGTCCCTCGATTACCTCCGGGGCCACCGGGGAAACATCTTCAATCCTGGGCCTTGACTTTCTAAAGGTTGTTGGCTTGTACATGGTGCCGGTGCCCGGCGCCGCCCCTTTGTACTTTAGCGAATTGGGCAGGGCACGCCACGCAAGGCCCGTGGCGGCGCCGGCTACAAAGCCGCCAATGTGTGCAAAGTACGCGACTCCGTCGCCAGCCCCTCCTCCAAGCTGGAGTAGCTGGAAGAGCACCTGCATCCCAAACCAGAACGGGATGTAGATAAGTACCGGGATTCTGACGGTCGTGATAAAGAACATGACAAGTATGGTATAGATCTTGGCCTTGGGGTACATTACGAGGTATGCGCCCAGGATCCCGGATATGGCGCCGGATGCGCCGACCGCTGGCACGGTCCCGCCGCCAGAGCTCACCGCATAAAGGCTGTGCGCAAGGGCGGCAGCAAAGCCCCAGCCAAAATAGATCAAGACGTACTTTATCCTGCCGTACCTGTCCTCGATGTTGTCTCCAAAGACAAAGAGAAAAACCATGTTGCCAAGGATGTGTGCGCCTCCACCGTGCATGAACATCGAAGTCATTATGCTGGCAGCCCCGCGCAGCGGTTCTTCAAAGAGGAGCTGGGGTATTGTCCCGTACTGGTAGAACATCTCTTGGTTCTGGCAGCCGAGTATGCAGGAAGGATCGACTGTGATCTGCCAGACAAAGACTGCAACGTTTATCCCTATCATGCCGTAGTTGAGCCATGGCCTGCCGTGCATGCGCTCCGTATCGTCATGGATTGGAAACATTGTGCCCGAGTCAGTCACTAGAAAGTACCATGAAGAAATAAGTCTTTGTGCCTAAAAGCCAAAAGGGTTGGCGTTAGGCATGTCGCCGCCACGTTCTCTGTGGGCCTTTTTGGTGTGGCGCTGCATCCTCTCCTTTTCGTCAAAAGTCATGTCGCAGTACTGGCACTTGTAGACTTTTTTTTTGCTCTGCCCTGAATCAGCACCTTTCCTGCTGAATAGTCCCAATGCCCAATTCTTGGAACGCGCCGGTTGATTAAAGTTACGCCCGCTTCCACACTCCGTGCCCGCACAAACTGAAGAAGAGAAAAAAGAAAGATGTAAGTTAATGTCATAATTTCATACCAAACTAATTTTATATTCAAATCGTAAGGTGGATTGTTGAAGTAAAAATTAGATGCAGAAGGCTTCTCTTGCGCTGACCAGTCGCAACTGGTCGTGGTTTCTAATCCCAATGAACGCCAGCTCAACGGGGATATCCACCATAATCCCGATCTACATGCTGGCACTTGGCGGCCAGGTCCGTGAAGTTGCAATTGCAGTTTTCCTCTCTAACCTTGCCACTACTCTCGGCGCCATATTCTGGGGCCGACTCATAGACATTATGCACTGGAGAAGCACCATAATCGCGATATGCTCGGCTGCAGTCGCGATTACCGCTGCGTCATTGTATTTTGTTTCTAGCATTCCTGTCCTTATGCTGCTGTCTGCGGTGGTGGGCTTTTTCAGCGTGGGGCCCGCCCCTGTCACGAACCTCCTTGTAATGGAAAAGACACGCAGGGAGGACTGGCTAAAGACGTACAGCTGGACCTCGCTTGTCAGCGCGGCCGGACTTGTAATTGCAATGGTGGCCGGTTACTTGTGGCTCTTGCAGTACGAAGCCCGGACATACGCCATAGTCTGCTCGGCAATAGCGATATCGTCGCTTGCGCTGACAATAGTGTTCGTCAAGGATCCAAAGATGACGCTTGACAGGAGGGCGCTCTTGCGATCGCCGGCGCTCTTTTACCGGCTCAGGCAGGTCCCGATGATCTTCCTAAGACCTATGCCGGAACTATCTGCAAGGAAAATAAAGGCGGGCTTGT
>DATEIL010000027.1:0-2834 GCA_035279085.1 Nitrososphaera sp. | reverse complement strand
CGTGGTAATTATTTTGACAACCAGACAATAAGCTCATGACTAAGCATAGGAATGTTCTAGAATATGGAAATAAGATGTCTACAGCAGATTATTGGAAGCTTGCAGCCTTGAGGCCTACAACGCTTCCACGTACTTGCAACTCACGGTCGGCCCACTAGAGCAGGACTATCGTTGATGTTTCCTTACTATAGCCAGCAAGTCAGTCATGTGAAATGGTTTTTTGAGCATGTCAACTCCCTGAAGGGACGGAAATAATTTTTGAAATTCAGATGGAATGATCTCAAAAGCCGTCATAAACACGATGGGAACACTCGGGTTTACCTCCCTTGCTTTTCTTGCGATTTCAAACCCATTGTAACCGGGCATTCTAATGTCAGTTATTACAACACTCATTTTCTTGTTGCATTCCTCCATATCCTCCATGGCTTTAGATGGGTCACTGAAAGAATGAACGATATATCCGCTGCTTAGCAAGGCAGTACTGGCGACTCTGACAATATCCGCCTCGTCATCTATGATGTGGACAATGCCCCTTTCTTGCTTGTCATCGTCAGAGACAGACATAGGAGTTCATTACTCCTAAGCCAATGATATTCAAATTATCGCTACCTCAGTTAGCATAGGCACTACTAGTATATAGGGTAGCCACAAATATGGTCAAAAGTGTCAAAAAATATCATTCATAAGAACATTTCTTCATGTTGGTTTTTATTAGTGACGTAAAAAACCACTCTTGCTAATCCGGGGATAGGCTGAGCGAGATTACATCAACCCGCTCCCCTATCCACCTATTTTCTCTAAATGCCAAACAACAAACGCTCAGGGGCTCATAGTTCGGCTTAGGATATAATCAAACCAGCAAGGACGGCGGCTAAAAGTAGTGAGATATTGATGCCGAACGAAACCAATGCACGAAGATCTTGCTTCCGGAATTCGATCCTTGTGACTGACCGTGACAATTGAGGATAGCTTTTTTTGGCACTGTCAATAATGCGTTTGGTGAACTATCATCGAGGCAAAAATCGGTTAAACGAATATTGGACAACACCCGAGTAAATAGTCTTCAAATATTGGTTCGCAGATGAGGCAAAAATCAACCCCGGTATCTTTCAGAGGTTATTTCGAGGAACACAAGACAATGCATTCATTCTCAGTTGCAGCTAACCTTCAATGTCCTTTTTTGCTTTCTTGAAGGTGTAACAAGCAGTTGTCGCGCCACAGCAATAATCAGATTTTTGAAATGCTATTGTATAGAGCTGAACGCCATCACATTCAAGTAAAAAAGTGAAATTCTTCGCCTAATGAAAGAACGAAGATTGCGGGATGCTTCGAACTTTTAATCATGTGAGAGTAGGTTGAGTCACTTGCAGCCACGCGGGCGGTGGGGGGATGTACAGGCAACATCCGTATGTCTATACTCTGTGGCTGTTCTGCTTCAATCTAAACTAGATACTTTAGCTGCACAGAATTGCACCATAAAGTCTTTTACCTTATCTGATTGATAACGCGGTGCCTATTCAGACCACAAAAAACACAGCCAGGAGGGGGGAACGTGGGGATGAGCGGACGACCTTCTCCTCCTGTGCTTAGCCTAATACTGTCCATTTCATCAACTGCGGGCAGTGTCATATTGTTGTATAGTAATGTTGAGCTCTTTCTCTAAGTCCTGCGCACATTAATTTGAAGCTGATAATGATGACGATGTCGCCGTCGGTGCCACATTGTCCTGACTGAATCTCTAGCATTTGGACTACGAATCGGAAGATCGGCCTTGGCATATATCGGCGCCCCCTCCGTGCTTTCAAAGTAGCGGCTCCCAGAGAATGAATCCGTGACTATGCACCAAGCTCTAATCTGACTAATTGCGGAAATTCTTGGCACAAATCTAATTTTCCACCTCCAAAGGTTAAATATGACACTTTTCTATTGGATTGGAAAATGGTAGATTTATCGCAGCTTTGGAGTTACGACATTAGAGCATATTCCGCAATTGGCGCCGTGATCACAGCCTTGATCATACTTGCAGCGCCCTTTGCAAATATGGCGTCAGCTGTTTCCCTCGTGACTGAGGTTAATGTGGCAGAGTCGGGCGGAGCTGCTGGTACTGCCGGCGTGGTGTCCTCAACTGCCAGCCAGGCAAATGGTGACTTTGATGGCGATGGATTTGATGATCTCGCAATTGGTGTGCCTTTTGAAAATGTGGGAACAGTAGCCGACTCGGGTGCAGTCAACGTGCTATATGGCGGGGCTGCTGGGATATCCTCTGCTGGCGATCAATTCTGGACTCAGAATAGTGCCGGAATTGAAAATAGTGCCGACCCTGGAGACGTGTTTGGATGGACAGTGGCGGCAGGTGACTTTGACAGCGATGGATTCGACGACCTCGCCATTGGCATCCCCGGAGAAGACGTTGGCGGTGAGCTGGTAGCCGGCGCAGTGGCTGTTATTTACGGCACCTCCTCAGGCCTGTCTTCTGCTGGCGATCAATTCTGGACCCAGGGCAATGCGGAGATAGAAGGAGACGAGGACGCCTTTGATAATTTTGGCAGGTCTTTGGCAGTAGGCGATTTTGATGGTGACGGATTCGACGACCTGGCAATTGGTGTTCCATTTGAGACGGTTGGCACTGTTGAAGATGGGGGAGCAGTCAACGTCCTCTATGGGGGAAATTCAGGCCTATCTGGGAATGGTGACCAATTATGGACCCAGGATAGCGCGGGAGTCAACGACGCCGCAGAAGATTCTGATTTTTTTGGGACTGCTCTAACAGCCGGCGATTTTGACAATGATGGAAAAGATGACTTGGCCATAGGAGTGCCTATGGAAGATATTGG
>DATEIL010000026.1:0-3850 GCA_035279085.1 Nitrososphaera sp. | reverse complement strand
GTTTGATGGCCACTGCGCGTAGATGGCAATGGCGGACCTGTCGCAGCATCTAAAAGACTCGACCAAGGTGTTTCTTGCGCCGAATACTTCCGACCAGGATCTAGTCGAGCGGGCAAAAGCAAAGCTTGCAGAAAGCGGGATCCCCGCTGACCGCATACAGGTGAACTACAACACACAGGAACTGGAAAGCGGCGACCTGTACGTCAGCTATGACCCTCCCGACTTGGTCGTTAGAATTGTTTACGAGAAAAAGCCCAGCGGGATTGTAAAGATGAAAAGCACCGCAATGCTCAGGCTTTGAGCAGAGCAAGCAGACCGGCGTGCAGCCGGTCCAGTGGATACCTCTCTTCTTTTCCGCTTTCCAGGATTTTAACAATGACTGTGCCCGTGGCATATTCCTCAGGAGCCACTATTACCACGGCCTTGGCGTTCTTGCCAGCTGCGTCATCGAGCTGCTTTCTCAGCGCCCTGCCGATTAGGTCGTAATCTGCGGCCAGCCCTACATTCCGCAGGCTAGACACAATTTCCAGAACATGACGCTTCATTTCATCAGCCGCATAAGCAATGTAAACGAGCGGGACAGTGCCCTTGGCAACCACGCCCTGTCGCTGCAGGGCAAGAGCAATCCTTTCGACCCCACCGGCGACACCCGTAGCGCCTATATCGTTTCTGCCAAATGCAGCCGTCAGCCTGTCGTACCTGCCGCCACCCACAAGCGCCCCTCCCTTGACTCCTTTCTCAAAGGCCTCAAACACGATTCCTGAATAATAATCGAGACCCCTGACTATGCCGAGGTTCACAAAGACATCCTCAACCCCTCTGGCCGCAAGTGACTCCATCAAGCCGGAGAGCCTTGCCCATGCTTCAAGATTTCTGACATCCGCATTTTCAGCTACCTCCGCGACGGAACCCCTGACTCCCGATAATTCGATGAGCCTTTTTAGCTTTGAAGGGTCCACCATTCCTGAATATTCCTGCAGCACAGCGTTAGGGCCTTTCTTTGGCACCTTGTCTACCGCACGGAACAGTTCAAGGACTTTCTCGCTGTCGGTAATCTCCAGAGTCTTGTTGATGTACTGCTCGATAAGCTGCCTGTCGTTTACCTCGATGGTGACTTTGAGCCCAAGCCTCTTGAAAAAAGCCGAAACAAATGCGATAACTTCCGCGTCTGACTCTTGGCTGAAAGGGCCGTATACTTCGACATCCCACTGGTGAAAGTACCTGTACCGCCCCGCCTGTGGTTCGTCGTAGCGCCAGACGCCTGCAAAACTTGCCAGCTTTGCCGGCATCTTTAGATCACGTCTGAGGGCGACATAACGCGTCAAGCCGATTGTTAGGTCAAAGCGCAAGGCCACCTCCCTCTCGCCCTTGTCCTTAAAGGAATAGATCTCTTTAGATATCGACTCGCCGCTTTTCGCTTCCAGCGTGGAAAGCAGCTCAAGCGGTGACGGATCCATTAGTCTAAAGTTAAACGAGGTGGCAGTCTCGAAGAATTTGTCGCGGATAAACGAAAGGGCTGAAAACTCGGCTGGCTCGACGTCCCTCATCCCGCGAGGAATCTCTAGCTTGACCACGTCAGTATAGCATAATATTCTGTTCTCATTTAGATTTTGCGCCGCCAGGAACGTACGTATATAGCGCACCACCCATAACCCTGAGTGCAAATTGGCTGGCGGATTCCGTTACCTCGATCACATGACAGACGCGGTGATAGAGGCCCATGGCGATACCATCGAAGAGTGTTTTGAATTCGCTGCCATGGGGCTTAATGATACAATGATTGACCTAGAGGCAGTCGAGCCAAAACTCGAGGTAAAAATCAGTGCAACCGGTCACGACGAGTACTCGCTTCTTTTCGACTGGCTCGACAAGGTGATGCTCCTGCTCGTTGCAGACGGGCTTGTCATGTCAGAATTCCGGGTCAAGATCGCAACTAATGGAGACAGCTGCTATTCAATCGAAGGTATCGCCAGAGGAGAAAAACTTGACCTCGGCCGCCATCACTACAAGGTCGAGATAAAGGCAGTAACGTACCATGAAATGCAGATCACACGAAATGACTCAGGTGTGACCGTACGGTTCTTGCTTGACCTCTAGAAAATTTTATTAGAAGCCTATTCCGGCTCATGTTGGATCAGTTTTGTCAGAGAGAATAAACGTTGTAGGAATAAATGTTTTGAAGCAGAACGGCTTGGACGTTGACGAAGTACTAAAGGCCCTGATTTACAATGCGTCAGTGGAATTTACTGCATACTATTACTTTACGAACCTTCGCGCCCACTGCACTGGCCTTGAAGGCGAGGGCATCAAGGGTGTCATAGAGGATGCACGCCTAGAGGATCTCAGCCACTTTGAGTCATGCATCCAGAGGATCTATGAACTCGGTGGAATCCTCCCAAACGACGCGATGGAATTTGTCCGCATGTCCGGATGCGAGTTTTTGCAGCTGCCGTCCCCGCATTCCAATCTCCAGGAAATACTGAAAAAATGCCTTGCAGCAGAACAAGGTGCAATAGTGAACTGGAATAAAATGTGCAACCTGACACTGGGCAAGGATCCTGCTACCTATGACATCGCAAAGGATATCCTCAAAGAAGAAATAGAGCATGAAGCGTGGTTTCTGGAACTGATCCACGGCCGTCCGTCAGGTCACATGAGGAGAAAGTATTCAGGAGAGAGGCCGCATACGAGCCGACACTCACGGTCACTTGGCAACCTCTAGGCGCTCTTTTTGGGCGCTTCCTCTTTTTCTGCTTTCCTTACGTAGAGGTACTGCATGACAAAGGCCGCGATTAGTGCGCCAACTATCGGGCCGACCCAGTAGATCCAGTGAAATTCCCAGTGCCCTGACACTATTGCAGGACCCAGAGTCCTTGCGGGGTTCATACTCGCACCGGTCAGAGGCACGCCCACAAGATGGAGGAGGAAGATCATGCCGCCAATGGCAATACCTGCCATCCCAGCAGCCGCCTTTTTGTGCACAGCAGCCATGAAAATCGTCGTCACGAGAAAGAATGTAAATATCATCTCTGCGCCTACCCCTGCAGCTGCGCTGAAATTCAAGAGCTCGCTTGGGCCGCCCTGGGTACCGAAATTGACCTTGGCACCGGCGACAGGCAGGAGCATCATGTGGGCATACGCGGCCGCAATAGCCCCGACTATCTGGGATGCAATATATCCGCCTGCGTCCTTTGGATTAATGTTCCGGGTGGCCAGCATGGCGATGGTGACGGCAGGGTTGATGTGAGCTCCGGAGATATGCCCAAAGGCGTATATCATTATCCCTATGGCCGCGCCGTGAGCAGCCGCTATCATGATTATGCCTTCTATGGTAAGCCCTGTACCAAAAAGGGCAGCGGCCATAGTCACTGCGAGAGGACCAAAGAAAACCAAACAGAATGTAGCTATAGCTTCTGCAAGCCATGCCCTCGGATTGACCAACAGTCAGTAGAGCCGGAACAATGTTATTTATAGATCACTATTACATTTTTTACTGTCAATTTTCAGACCTGGTACGCCCACTTCCCACGGAGATGGCTGGAGTGGACAAATTTGCTTTAACCGTTAAATTGATTGGCCATGTCATAATTGCGGCATTTGTATTCCAGATCAATTCTCATCGTGGACGACGAAAGAGACATCGTATTTACGCTCAAGAGATCGCTCGAGATCTCTGGCTTTCCCGTATTTGGCTTCACAGACCCGCAGCTCGCTCTTGAGCACTTTGGCAACAATGCCTCGCACTATGCGTTGATCCTGGCAGATGTCAGGATGCCAATAATGAACGGCCTTGAATTTGCAGCGGCTGTCCGCAGGCTGAGCCGCCAGGTAAAGATCCTGCTAATGTCAG
>DATEIL010000025.1:0-5618 GCA_035279085.1 Nitrososphaera sp. | reverse complement strand
GCTGTATTTCAGCGTGAACGAGTCTGTGAGCGGAACCTGGCTTGATGGGAACAACGCCGGCCTGCCGTTTACGGGAACGTCTTCGTATGACAGGGTGTCGCTTCCCACCTGCTCGCCGTCTGCAAACAATTCGTAATCAATCTGCGAAGTCGTGAGGGTCATTGTGTTGTTGTTTGTAACATCCATCGTGAGGCGCAGGACCAGCTCCTGCTCTGTGGAAGACCTCTGGTCCAAGGCAACTTTGGAAAAATCTAGCGACACCTTGCTGACATCTATTGGAGTGAAAACGATAAGGGGGTAAAATATTATTGTAAGAGCGACCGCGGCGATGGCTGCAATAAGGGCAAGCCTTCTAGGACCGAGAATCAAGCTTCGTGAATAGCTGCCCGGCAAGCTGATTAAAACCTTTCTGGCACAGGTCATCTACTGTGTGACTCGACAGGCAATAGATGGCAGCAGCATCAATAATATACGGAAAGGGCAACTGGTTTTCGATGGCTGTTGCAGACGGCCTAGTCACGTGGGTGCATCTCATTTGCGCTTCGATCTGGGTCGGCGGTTCGATTTTTATCGGTATCGTCCTTGTGCCTGTCCTCAAGACCTACACAAAGTCAGTTGAAGAACTGGTAGGCCTCATGATAAAGGTAGGCAGGAGGTTCAACAAGATAACCGTGCCTGCGTTTGCAATACTGATAGCCAGCGGGATTTACACTTCTCGGGCCTACGTGGCAAACACTGGCGCCCTGTTTGAATCAACCTATGGGCTTCTCCTGCTGACAAAGATAATACTTGTAATAGCCACAATTGTCGCCTACGCAGTGCATGTGCGCCTCCTGAGCTCTGACATGGAAAAGAAAATTTCCTCCGGGTTTGGAGGAGCCGTCTATGTGCAGTCGGTGCGGTCAAAGATTATCCACTTGGGGAGGATAACGGTTATCCTTTCAGTCATCATACTTCTCCTAGCGGGCCTGCTTGACAGCGGCGGGCTCTAGGCCTGCGCGTCTAGCTCTACGATGAAAGTTCCATCCTGCTGCGGGATTAATTCATACCTGTACCCTGCCAGTATCTGGCTTGCAACCTGAAGATTGGTTTCAAGGTGTTTTGTCACCCGGGCGATCTTGAACCTTGACCTTCCACGTGCTAGGGCAAGCGGAAGCACGAGCATGTCTGCCAAATACGAGTCCACGGGAGCGCCGGCGATTGTACTCTCGAGGTATCTGCCTGCAGCTTCGGTCCCGACCGCCTCGGCGCGCTTGCCAATTTCTCCTATGCTGTCGCCTCCGACGTACGGACCGAAATCAGAGGAAGAATAGACAACGATAGAGGAGCCGGGCGACAGCGCAGTCTCTATGGATGCGGTATAATTTCTGCAACGAATGCCCTTTTTTTCAAGGGCAATGAGTGCAGAGGTTGTCTGGCGCTCTGCGACATGCCTTGGAAGCTGGCAGCATACACTCGCAATCCTGGGTTCGAACTTTCGCTCCCGTGTCAGGTCCATCGGTTCAGGTCTTGCTGCCGGTTGGATGACTGCATTCACCACTCCTCCACCCTTTGGATAGTATCCCCTCCTTATCACGTCAACAGAAAACTTGATGCCTATGCTGCCATACGCCTGCTGAATGACGTAGCGGAGATAATCGATCGTAGGGCTTGCCTTCACGTCTGTCCCTCCTGTGACTTGGAACTCCAGCTGGTTTTTTGAAAGTGCCACTGCCGGAACAACTGTGAGCAAGATCATGGGGATGCTCCCGGCAGTCCCAATGTCAACTTGCTTCGAACCTCCTTGAAACCTGTCCGATGGGGCGAACCTGATCCAGTCTGCCCCTACGCAGAGATTCTCCGTCTTTGCCCCGAATAGCTCCGCCAAGACCTTGATGCCCGTAAGGTGCTGGGGACGGAGGCCCGGGTTGGCACGCTTTGACCTGATGTTGGTCACTTCGACTGGTCTGCCTGTAATCGAAGAAAGCGATACTGCTGTCCTGAGTATCTGGCCTCCACCTTCACCAAGTGAGCCGTCGATCTCAATGTAAGTCTCCACTTTGTACCCTACTTAGGACGGCACATCTCTAATTAATCATGATGATGACGAGGATGACGGCGACTGTAAGATTGTGATTATCATCATAATTATGATCATCATTCTCCCCGCAATTGATATGGCTCTTCCGGATATTGCCCGGTAAAAGCGAATTGTTGTTCCTTACGCCCTTTTATAATGGGAACCAAGATGTCACACAGTGCTCTAATGAATCTAAAGCCTATCTGCTGCCTTCTTGCCGGGGTCTTAATTTCTTCAGTGTTGATTCCATACAACAATCTGTGGCCTGGAGGAGAGGCAGTCACTCCAGCTGAGGCATTGGTATCACGACCAAATATCGTGGTCCTGATGGCAGACGATCTGGATCACCGGTCTCTCAAGATCCTTCTTGATGAGGGGCTTATGCCGAACCTGAAACGACATATCATCGACAAGGGTGTAACATTTAGCAAGGCATTTGCGACCTACCCGCTTTGCTGTCCTGCCCGCTCTACATTCCTTACAGGACAATATCCTCACAACCATGAAGTTTGGGATAATGAACTGCCAGCAGGCGGAGCGTCCAAACTCCGAGACGGCTCGACTATTGCAACGTGGCTACAGGGGTCGGGCTATTACACCGGGTATGTGGGCAAGTATCTTAACAAGTATGGCATCGATACATCCGAAACATATGTGCCTCCTGGTTGGAGCGACTGGCAGGCTACGGTTGGCGATTCAGCCTACCTGATGTATTCTTACACCGTAAACGACAATGGCAATCTGGTAAGGTATGGAGACACTCCACATGATTACCAAACAGATATCATCGCGGATAGATCTGTGCAGTTCATTGCAGAAAGTGAATCGGCAGATTCTGTGCCGTTCTTTCTTTACATAAATCCATTGGCTCCCCACACGGAGGATAGCAGTCCACAGTGCGCTCTGAATTATGCGAGCCTGCAGTCAACCCTTCCACCTCCGCGCTACAAAGGTTCTGCGGAGTATATCGATTTCCCAACTTCTCCCTCATTCAATGAAGCAGACGTGAGTGACAAGCCTCCGAAACAGCGCAAGGATCTCCTGACTGATGCACACATCGCTTGCCTCGACAACTTGTTCCACGCCCGACTTGAAACAATGCGAGCTGTTGACGATATGATTGGGCGGTTGGTAAGTACACTGTCGCAAAACAACGAACTGTGGAAGACCGTATTCGTGTTCACATCGGACAACGGATTCATGCTTGGTGAGCACAGGCTCCATGGCAAGATCCGCGCATATGAAGAGTCTATAGGCGTCCCGCTCTACATGAGGATTCCAAACGTGGCGCCACGCACCATCGACAGGCTGGTGACAAATAACGATTTTGCGCCCACTTTTCTCGATTTCGCAAATGCGGATGATGACATTACACTCGATGGTCGCTCCCTTATTCCACTAATAAAAAACCCAAGCAAGGCATGGCGCAACGGCTTTCTTGTAGAGACCCCGACGTACACTGCAATCCGCACAGATGATTACGTCTACATCCACCACCTTGACGGAACGAGGGAAGTATATGACCTGATAAAGGATCCCGACCAGATGCAAAACGCCAAGAGCAAAGTGCCATGGAAGGGCAAGATACCTGCGCTTGACGAGTGGAGGCTTGATCTCATGGATTGTAGCGGATCGACCTGCATGGGTGAAGAAAACCGCGTTGAGCCTTAGCACCAAGGGAAACCATGCCCGGATCCGTTTGCCCGACTGACATCTGCTATATTTAAAATACAGCGGTCTACGATCTAGTGTGTAAGATGCAGGAGACGGGGTTATTTATCGGCCGGTTCCAGCCCTTCCATAAAGGCCACCTTGCGACGGTAAAGTTCGCATTGGGAATGGTTGGCAGGCTGGTGATAGTAGTTGGTAGCGCCCAAAAGAGCCACGAGCTGCGAAATCCCTTCACTGCCGGCGAGCGCATCTCTATGATAAAAGAATCACTGGATGCCGATAGGGATATCGATCTGCGAAAGGTGCTGATAGTGCCCGTCCCCGATGTTGATGTGCATTCCCTGTGGACTCGCCAGGTGGACATGCTGGTTCCCTATTATGACCTCGTGATCGCAAACGACCCGTTTACCCTGATGCTCTTTCGAGAGCGGGGAACCAAGGTAATCGAAGCCCCATTACAGCGGCGAAATGAGCTGGCCGCCACACACATACGTGAAATGATGATTAAAGGAGACAGCGGATGGACCAAGCTTGTCCCGCCCGAAATCCCGGGCATAATTGAAAAAATTGATGGCGTCAAGCGGGTTAAGGCAATTGCCGAAAACAATTCTCATGACAGGTACATGCATTGAAAAGCTATTTTTAGATGGATATCCTAAGAATACTTGTGTTTGGCAAGGGCGAAGCGAGGGGCGAGTTTGGGGCGCCGCGGATGCCTATAGTTGACGAGCCCTGGTACCTCGATCTCCAAAAATTAGCCAACGAAGAGCTTATGAGAATGTATACCATGCTGGCAGACGGACGCTACAGGTTTGCAAGGAATGCGTGGTACATACCCTTGGGCACGGACCAGCGCTGCCCCATCATGGTGGCAAAAGGTTTCAGGTCGCCTGATACCCTTGACAGGATGGCAGAGTTCCAGGACACAGCCAAGACCCTCGAGGCAGAATACAGGAATTTTATCGATGCATGGGACTTTGGATACATCACACATCAGGATATAGAAAAGGCCATTTTGAAAATCCTAGAGTCCAGAAATATAGCGATTACAGAGCAATCCAGTAGCGGATAATTTAGCTATAGTAGTCCATATGTACCTGGCAGATAGATACCTGTGTGGAGTACCTCCTCTAGATGGCTGATCCATTTCTTGAAGAACTGGTCAGATCTACAATAGCTCTTTTTGTAGTCATGGACCCAATTGGCAGCGTCCCGCTTTTCATTGCGCTGACCCAAAAGATGGAAAGGCCGGAGAGAAATTCTGTCACAAAGACTGCCGTCATTACAGCTGCTATCCTGCTCATAGTCTTTGCAGTGGCCGGCACGCAGATCCTCTCCATTTTCGGGGTGACAATTGCCAGCTTTATGGTGGCAGGCGGAGTACTGTTGTTCATCGTCTCGATAGAGCTTCTGACGCATGGGGAATGGAGGTTCGGCAGTGCGGGCGGACAGGGGGAGTCGGGAGTGGTCCCGCTGGCTTTTCCGCTTCTTGCCGGGCCCGGCGCGATAACCGCAGTGATAATATCGTTCCAGACCTCCGGGCTTGCAGTAACTGCGATATCGATTGGCATAGTAGTCGGGATCACCGCGGTAATACTGCGGTACGTCGACAGGATTTACAGGGTCCTTGGCCGGCGAGGCTCAATCATAGTCACGCGCGTCTTTGCCGTCTTTATCGCAGCAATCGCAGTGCAGTACATCGTAGAGGGAGCAAAGGGTCTTTTTTCCTAGTCTGCCCGGGGGTTTTCTTTTGTGGCCTGCAATGGTACTGGTCTGGAATAGCTGCGTACAAGCTCACAACTCGTTGGCTGCTCAGGCTAAAATGCAGGAGTGGATAGGGAGATCATGACAAGTCAGCGGTATGTCATGTGACAATGAAGACCGAGGT
>DATEIL010000024.1:0-10263 GCA_035279085.1 Nitrososphaera sp. | reverse complement strand
TAATTTTCAAAAAAGAAGGACTGCCGAACGAACCTGCCGGCGCCATGAGGTGCCTTGGCGTTTCTCAATCCATAGTCACCAGAGCAGATGACCAAATTCGGATCTGAGCGCATAACCGTAAGAATTCTTTCTGCATATTGGGGTGACAGCGCAGCATCCCCTGCACAGATCATATGATAATCATAGCCCCTCCTGAGCCCTAAATTCCACAACTTGGGAATACGAGAGTAGTCTCTGGTTGTGCTGTTTGTTTCCATTAGCTCCACAATCTCTGGATATTTTGTACAGTATGTTTCAAGGATTTCGCGCGTCCCGTCAGTCGATCCGTCATCGACAACAATTATCTTTGAAGGGCGCAATGTCTGGTTTATGCAACTATCCATTACCTGAGTAATGCTATCTTTGCCATCCCTGACGCAGAAGGTAATATAGTAAGTTTCATTTGTCGTGGAGCTATCCACATGACAATCTTGTAGAACACCGATATATATCATCTGCAATTCTTCAAAGGGTCTAGCCAATTATCAGATCACAGGCGATCCGTATCTGCAAGAATTGGGTTTGAACAGATGCATTGATTCAGAAACCACCGCCTCCTGTTCTCCGACTGGTTCACAAATCATCGCTATTGTCGATTGTCTCAGGACTGGCATTGCTTTGTTAGGCCTAATTTGTCGGCACTGATGCACTCCTCTCGTGCTATCAGAAGCGCCTCATGCAGAACATCCTCACACATACACATACATGCTGAAAGCGATCAATTCTTTGCACATGTACCGACATATGCTTCCTTTTACACGACTTTTGAATTCATGACGAGAAAGTCGTTCGCCCGAGATATCTTTTTCCACTCGGACTTTTGTTAAACTAGGTAATCGGTGGTATCCATGCATATATCCTGTAAGTCGCTCCATCGCCACCCTGCTCCGCTTTGGAGTGATAAGTATATCCGTCGCAGGCAATGGCCAGCCCGTAACTCTCGTAATCGTGCGCATAATAGAATTTGGCAACTATGTCATCGGTCTCGCAAAGGACGACTGCCTTTCTTGCCATGCTTTTCAACTTTGTGATGATGTCATCCACCTCCTCGATGTGATCTAGGACAGAGCATGTAAAGGCAATGTCAACGGTCTTGCTCATATTCAGGAGCGTCTGTTCGTCGCCTTGGACAACGTCTAGGCCCTTTGCAATACATCTTTCAACTGCCTTTTGACTTAGTTCAATGCCACTAACGTCGCCAATACTTTCTTTTAGTAGAACTAGATTCTTGCCCGTCCCGCATCCGAACTCAAATGCAGAGTCAGGAGTAAAGGAACTTATGAATTCAGTCAGTTTGAGATTCAGCGGAGTCGGCACTTCATCTGCCACATAATTCTTGTAGTAGTCCTTTGGGTCTGATTTCCTGCTCCACGGCCATGGCATAGGTGATCTTGTGGTTCCTAGTCCTTCGTATATTTGCTTATGCAGGACCACAGGCTGTTGTTAGGTCATCCTGCTTTGCCCATAACACAATGAGGCACAAAATCCTGCCTAGGTAACGCGTTCCGGCCAACCTTCTTGAGGTGTATGACTATTCAAGAAAATGTACCAAGATCATATCATACAATAATTGCCACCTCATGATATTTTTGTGGTATGCGCGAATCAAAGTACTGCATTCACGTTCATTATCCACTCGCATTGTCTGAAGCCATGAAACCATGCCTCAAGCGCTCTGCGAAATGAGATTGGCGCGTGCACGTGTGTGCATGTGGTTTTTTCTTGTTGTTGGTGTCATTTAGGAAGCATACCCTTACTTTTATAGCCGCCTTCATTTCCAGCACGTAGAAATGGCAACCCTAAAGCCGGCGCGGAAACAACGTCAGGTAGTCGCGATCATCGCAATTGCATTGATAGTGGCTGGCGTGGGAGGCACAGGGATAGTGGCAATGAGTGCCCGGAACGGACCACTGCCTGCATTTACCCAAAGCGCACCAATTGTAAATGAGTCAATCGCGGTCGAGGCCGGATCATTCAAGTATTACGAATTCAATGTATCTCCGGATATCAGAAGTGCGGGACTGAGGGGATCATTTTCCTCTACTGGATCCGGTCCGGACAACGATATTGTCATATCTGTCGTTTCCGGTGAAGCTCTTCAAAATATTAACGAGGGCAAGGCATACCCTGCACTTTACTTTAGCGGCAAGGTCGCGAGCAGCGAGATAAATGCAGAACTGGCAGAAAGGGGAACAATGTACGTAATCATTGACAATCGGTTTTCAGAAACACCAAAAGTCGTAGATGCCGACGTTGAGCTTGCGTACTAGACTTTTGCCGTCACCAAGCTAAACGTCGGATGAGTCCGCGCCATGAGGTACAGCTCGTCAGCCTCATACCCAAATGCATCGATTCTGTACTCTGCGCCGGATTCGAACAAGACCTGGACGCAACAGTGTCTTATCCCATTTCTCAGGAGGCGTATGTCTGCTGATGAAACAGAGACCACACCTGAAGGCTCTAACGGCTTGCCGCAGTCGTCAAAGCCGGAGAGGAGGCGCATGAGGGCGTCCACGCTGTCACGATACATGTACGCCAACTTCTCCCATCCAAAGTGTGAATGCTATCTTTTTCCTTAGCCGCCCGTACTTGCCGGCGTTTGTAAACGTGATCAGGTTTCTGCACTTGTTGCACCTCACCCTTTTAGGATGTGCGAGGTTGAGGTAATAGAGCGGCAGCAACTTGCACACAGGGCAGCGGTAGTGAGTAAGGAATAGCCGCTGGATCGGTTCTAAGCCCTTGTAGTTGATGCCCGCCAAAGCGCACTGCTGCTCCGCTTTCTGGCACAGAATCTGGTCCGGTGATAGGTGCCCTGCCATCCTGTCGATGATCAGGACCTCCGGCCTGTTTCGCTCGCTTCCTTCGACCCTTCGACCTTCGATGTAAGTAGACATAGCATAGCACTAGTGCCCGATCGCTATAGAACTTGATAAAAGCCGGTTCATTCTCCTCTGCAAGCGTCGCTCATAGTAGCAACCCATTCAAAGTTGTATCACATGCCTTATAGTTATCATAGGCATTGCAGTCCAGTCGCAACAGAATAAGAAGCATGATAATGCTTTTGCAGAGGAATTATAATGAATGTTAGATTGGTTGCAATTATTACAATCTCGTGCACAAACGGTCAGCCAGTAATATGCTTATCAAAGAAGTTCTATATTCAAGGCACTCTAGTCATTCATTTGTATTGACCGTCCTTTTCGGAACATGCGGGTGGAGCTATCAGGAGTGGGTTGGGGCATTCTATCCAAACAACAGGGTGGCCAAACTTCCGTTCTATTCCAAGGTATTCGAATCAGTCGAAGTCGATTCGTCATTCTACCGGCCCCCTTCCAAATCCATGACGGCTGGCTGGGCAAGGGCAACACCGCCGGATTTCAAGTTCTCCCTAAAGATACCAAAAACTATCACCCACGATAAAAAGCTCGTAGGCGCTGAGCGCGACCTATTTGAATTCCTGGAAAGAATTGAACCCATCACAAAGGCAGGCAAGCTGGGGTGCCTGCTCATCCAGTTTCCGGCATCTTTTACGTACAAGGAAAAAGGGGTTCTGGAGCGCTTTTTTGATCTCTTGCCGCCGACTGTACATTTTGCAGCCGAATTCCGTCACGAATCATGGGACAGGGATGAGACCTGGGACATCCTGAGACGCCATAACGTCGCAAACACCATAACTGATTCGCCTATTGAATTTCTTTCAAATCCTGTGATCACGGCTACATCGCATGCCTACGTCCGGTGGCACGGCCGTGGAAAGCCTGTCTGGTACGACTACCGCTATTCTGAGCAAGAGCTTACATCCTGGAAGCAAAAACTCGATCGGATAGAAAGGCAGACCCCGAATGTCTATGCATACTTTAACAACCACTATGGCGCCAATGCCCCTTCAAACCTTCTGTCGCTTCTCGACATGAGAGGCGAGCTTGACGAAATGCAAGCCAGGGCAATAAAGAGGGCGGAGCGCATGCAAAAAAGACAATCTGCCGCTACTCCTCCTCCTTCTACGACAATCAGCCGGCTGACGGATTACCTTTGATGCGCATATCTCTCTCGTCTGCTACTGTTACTGCTACAACTATCTCTTCAAGAGCCGCAGGAGCACTGACTTGGCCTGATGGACTCCCGGGATGGTAAAGTTTCTTGCGATTATGACGGGGCAGTTCAGCTGGTCCAGCAACGCGAAAAAGTCGACATTATTAAATACTGAAAAGCCTCCGACAGAGGCGCCCATGATGACGATGTCGGGGTTGAACGAGCCTATCGTAGTAAGGACTGCGTCAGAAGATTTGCCGCTATTCTCCGGGTCAAGTTGGATCTCTTTTAATTCGACGCCCAGCTGGGCAAGGTAGTCCTGGTTGCCCGGGGCTCGTTCGTCCGACTTGACAGTGTATCCCTTTGGGTTGACTGAAAGCAGGTTGACATTGAACCTGCCAGAATGCTCCAGCCAGCTCGTGGCCTTGAGCACAAGCTCCGAATGTTCTCCTCCATCGTAGACCACGACGAGGCTCTTTTTGTCTTCAGGAGGCATTCCCTCATCAGCAGCCCGGTCGCTGTCAACGCGCCGTATCTCCTGCTCCAAAAGTAAGGTGTCATTCTCTGCTCGAACTGCGAGCACATCGCAGGTCATTATGGTCCGTAGCTTCCTGTCGTTTCTAAGAGCCTCAAAGTCTGTCACCAAGAGGTCGATCTTTTGCTCCTCTATTGTTGCCAGGATCGCCTCAGTAGAATCATGCGAGACCCGCACGAGGTAATGGTTGAGCACCTCCTCCTTGTCCAGCATCTTTTCAAGAGGCTCAAATGACCGACGGGCCGACTCGGCAAACGCTGTCCCGGCAGAGAGCGGGGTCTGATGAGGGATGGTAATGACTCTGAGGATGTTTACCTCGCCAGTCGTCTCTTTGGCAACTCTTATGGCATATTTTAAGAGCCTGTCAGGGTTTTCCGGCGTGTACGGGATCAAAATCCTATAGTCCTTCCGCTTGAGGTCGCCCTCCGAAGTCACGACCGGCGCATAGTGCTCAATTTCCTGCTTGAAAGTATACATGCGGTACAGCGCAAAGCCCAAGATGACCCAGAGGATAGTGATGCCCCAGCTCAGCGGCTGGGTAACTAGGAGGTAAAGTGCAAGCCCCATCTTGAGGAATATCCCAGTGACAGGTATTATGGGGAAAAAAGGCGTCCTGAACCCATAGCTTAGTTTCTCGCCGTACATCCTGCGTATGGTTATGGCGGCCACATTGACCTGCGTAAAGAGCAGCAGGAATATTACTCCGGCAGCCACTGCGATATCGGCAAGTGGCAGCGCATATGCCATCACTGCCATAATAACTCCAGAGACTGCCGTGGCGATGTGCGGAGTCTTGTTGATTGGATGGATTGAACTCAGGGCATGTGGAAGGTTGTAATGTCTGCCCATCGCAAACGCCACCCTTGCAGAGGAAAATGTGGTTGCGTTCAAAGCCGCAAGCGTCGAGACCATGCCGCCGCCCAGTACTATCAGTGCGCCATAGGGCACAAACATGTCGACTGCCTTCATGATGCCAAGTTCCCCGCCCTGGCCGATAAACTGCCATGCCGCCTGCGCCCCCGTTAACGGAAACGATCCTATCGACACGAATGCCACAAGGCAGTATAGCACGACTACGATGGCAAGAGAGATGAATATCGCACGCGGTATGTTCTTTTTCGGGTTCTTGACTTCCTCGCCCGTCTGTACAATGATTTCATAGCCCTCAAACGCAATGAAGGTAAGCCCCATAGCAGCAACGAGGCCGCCAAGGCCCATAGGCATAAACTCTGCAAAGTTGGCCTGCCAGTCCGGCTTGGTTGAAATGGTCCACAGGCCAATTGCGATGATTGCGCCTATCGTTCCCAGCTGGACAATCGTCACTATCGTTCCGGTCCTTCCAGTCTCCGAAGTCCCCTTGATGTTGACGTACGCAAATGCTGCAATGGCTGCGACTGCAATCAGCTTGTCAAACGGGATCAGTCCAAACAGAGATTCTTCAGGGAGTATTCCCAGGACATTGGGGCCGATAAAGTAGGACAGAAACGAGCCAAATCCGACAGCGTAGAGGCTGCCTGCAACAATGTGCGCAAACCATGCCATCCATCCACTGATAAAGGCATTGGGCCGAGGCAGGCCTTCCCTTATCCAGAGGTAGCCGCCTCCTGCCTCAGGCATAGCTGAGCCAAGTTCGGCATAGGCCATTGCGGTAAAGAGCGTGATAACGGCATTTATGATAAAGGCGATTATCACCGCGCCTCCCGCCAGGCCTATGGCAGGCCCGGTAAGTACGAAAATAGCGCCGCCTATCATGCCCGCGATGCCTACCATGATAATATCCACGAGACCGAGCGTGCGGACCAATTGATGCTGATGCGGCTGTTCAGCGGCTGGTCGCTCTGACCCGGGACCGGAGGCCGACAAATTTAGCTTACCGTTAATTAGTAGAGAAATAAACCTTTAGCACGGTTCTTCCGGTCAATTTCCGCCGTGGTTTCGAAAGACTATTTTGCCTTGGCGCACAGCAATTGACGTGCTACACACACATATGCCAACTACTACTACTCTGCGACGGGTCAGGATGGTCAGGGGACCTGCCCGAGTAAAGGTCAGAGGCAAGTGCATGGTGCTCGGCGCAGACGTGACGAATTCCTCCGTCTCTGTCAGGGCCGGCAAGGCACTGCCTTTTGAGCCCGGGCCGGGATGTAGGCTGCATGCAGCACTTGGTCAAAGGGGCAGGCTCTGGTGGGCCAGTCCATACCTTGCGGGGAGTTACATCTGGAAAGAAACTGCCCGTTCGGTCATTGCAGCAGCGGCCAGGCAGACGGACAGGCTTGCAGTCCTAATAGTAGGGGACAGTGATACCGGCAAGTCCAGCCTTTGCACCTATCTTGCAAATACTGCGTTGAGCCGCGGGATTGTTCCATGCATAATTGACGGGGATATCGGTCAGGGCGATATCGCACCTCCTTCTGCAATAGGCGCCGCGGTGGTGCGACGACCTGTAACCGACCTGAGAGATCTGACTGCCGAATCCTTTGGTTTTGTCGGATCAATATCGCCTGCCGGGATCGAGCGGCTTATTGCCGACACCATTTGCTCTCTGTACAAAAGGACACAAGATACCCGCAGGCTATTGATAATTAATACGGACGGCTATGCGCGAAACGGGGGCGCCGCGTACAAGCGGCTCATTGCAGAGGAGATTGGGCCGGACATGGTAGTGATGCTGGGCGGCAGGGATCAGCAGCCGCTTGCAGACGCGCTTTCTTCCGGCCCGTGGCGCCTGGCAAGTGCAAGACCGAGCGAACAGGCCATCAAATCATGGACGGAGCGCAGGTGGAGGAGACATGATCAGTTCCTACGGTTTGTAGGCGAGGGGCAGGCCAGAAAAAAATTGGAGGATCTGACATTTTCCTATCTCGGCAGTACCCTTACAACCGCGGAATTCTTGACGCTTTTTTCGCCCGGTAATAACAATCCTATTACCACTGCTGCTACCGATAATGATAATAGCAACAATGACAAAAGTACATTCAACCTATTCGTCGGACTTGGGCTAGAAGGCAATAGTGACAAAATTGTCGGATTTGGAGTGATAAAGTGCCTCAGTGCGGGAGCCGTTGAGATCCGCACGGACGTGGAAAACTTTGACACGGTCGGCCTCAGCAACATCGTACTTACTGACAGTGGCGCAGAGCAGATCTCACCCTGCTAACGCGGGGTCAACCAGGCCAAGGGAACCGAATGCTTCAAGCCTCTGCCTGCAGGCATAACATCTTCCGCAGTGGGTCCTGCCGTCCCTGTGGCAGCTCCACGTGAGCTCTATCGGAGTCTTTAGCCGCAGGGCCAGTCTGATTATTTCTCTCCTCCTCATCTTTGCAAGGGGGAGGACTATGCTGTATGCACCACGGCTGCCATCACTCACACCACCGTTGCACAACAGGCAGCCCTTCTTGAGCAAGGCGTTTAGTCCGTCAATGTATCCTCTCGAAGCGTCTTTGAATAATTCGGTGTCGTGCAAGTTATGTCCTCCAACTATTGATTTGACTCCCAGAAATTCTGCGTGGTATGCTGCGATAGAATAGAACATCATATTCCTTGCAGGCACGTACGACGACGGCAGGGGCAGCTTTGCCTTGGGAGGTTTTGGCTTGCCCCTGAAAAAGTCAGACGCCTCCTTTACAAACGGCAATTCAATTTCAATTATCCTGGAAACTCCCGCACTGTCTGCCAGCTTGGAAGTGGCGCGCTTTTCACCTTCGACTCTGCCAAAATAGTTGAATGTTATGGCAGTGACATCTGAGAATCGCTTTTTTGCCCAGTACAGGCATGTGGCAGAGTCCAGCCCTCCTGATAAAAGCACGAGTGCCTTGTCCGCTGATGATGCCATCTAGTCTTCTTTCTTTACTCCAGCAATTATGTGGGCACCCTTGTTTACTCCCTCATAGATGTATACCCCCAGTGCCTGCACGGACGGCGGCATCTTTGGCGCCAGAAGCCGGATAATTTCCGATGACAGGTTTTCGACCGTCGCTTCACCGGATAGCAGATACGTGGTGGACTTTGGTACCTGGAGGTTAAAGTAGCCCCGGGGTCCGTCGAATGCTACATAGTAGTGCAAGTCATCTTCCTTTTGGAGGTACTTTTTGTTGATAAAGAACTTGTGGTCTATGGCATTGAGGGCGTCTTTGATAATCCGCTTTGCCTCCCCAAAGTCGATGACCAGGTTGTTCTTCATGCTCCCAATTATTTCCACCATCACAGTAGACGTGTGGCCGTGAAGCACTGAGCACTTTTCGACTAGCGGGAGGATATGTGCGTAGTCAAAGGCAAGAGACGGATCTTCGATGAATATCGAGCCTGTCTGCAGGCTGTCAGGCCTATCAAAGAAGAACAGCGACTCCATCTCCTCTATTCTGCTGGCAAATTTTGAATGGCCCACTGCAATGATATCAAGTTCGGGGCGCTCTTCGCGGATTTGCTTGAACTTTGAGGCATCGGACTCTGAGTCGATTACTTCGATGTACTTGCCGCCGCCTACCACTTCAAAGTCTATTCTGAAGGGCTTGCCGTCTGCCGTTTTGATTTCGACATTGTACCTGTATTCGTGTCCAAGGTGCGATAGCATCTTTGACGTGGTAAACTCTGCTCTGCTGCGAAGAAGGTTGCCTTTTCCGTCAATATATCGGACGTCGCTGTCCAGCACGACCCTTTCGGGATGCATTATATTATAATCGGAACAAAATTGGGCTGGATCATATATAAACGATAGTTCATGCAGTGGGATGAATATATGTCTGAAGCCCGGATGAAGGGCAGGTTATTGCTTGACTCTTTAAAAGTGAAAATCAGAGAAGTCGTCAGGCAAGGCGTGCCAGAACACAGACTGGGGATAGCATTTTCCGGGGGAATTGACAGCACCCTGCTTGCAAGGGTATGCATGGATGCCGGTAAGGATGTCACACTCATTACGATAGGCTTTTCCGGCTCCCACGACATTGAATTTTCAAGGCAAATCGCGTCAGGGCTTGGCCTGCCTCAACATATTGCTGAAATCAGCGCTTCGGATTTTCCAATCAAGCTCCGATACATCAAGCAAAAAATAACGTGCGGCAACACTTCACACCTTGAGAACTGCATAGCATATCATTACGTGTCACAGGCTGCAAAGCAACTGGAGCTTTCACTCATCCTCAGTGCTAACGGCTGCGACGAGCTCTTTTGCGGCTACAACGGCTACCGGCTGGCATATGATGATGGCCCTGATGCACTGGGCAAGCTCATGGATGAGAAAATTGCAAATGAACGGCTGCTGGTGGACGAAATTTCTGCGGTAGCCCAAGAATTCGGAGTTGCCATAAGGCAGCCATTTCTGAGTCCAGAATTTATCTTGTTTGCAAAGACGATTCCTCTTGCCTTCAAGATAACAGGACCTGACGACATGATGAGGAAACACATACTCCGCCAAGCTGCTTTCGAACTAGGAGTACCAATAGAATCTGCAATGAAGCCCAAAAAGGCGCTTCAATACGGCACGCTGATCCACAGGAACTTTCAGCGGGCCAAGCATGCCACGACTATGGATCAATCCTGATTTACTCGAGAACCTGCTCAAAATTCTGAGCCTGAAATTCTCTCTGTTATCCTTATGAACCACGGGGTATGTGGTATAGATCAGATAAAATTATACCACTGCGACATTGTCGCGCTTTAGC
>DATEIL010000023.1:0-10296 GCA_035279085.1 Nitrososphaera sp. | reverse complement strand
TTTTCACCCTTTTCTGCATTGATGGCAACATGGTCTTCGCCCACACTGACTTTGATGTCCTGCTTTGTCACTCCAGGCATCTCTGCGGTAATGGTCAGCGCATTTTCCTTCTCGTCAAGCTTTGTATCGACCAGCGGCTCTCTTACGCCGGATTGCTCAACAAGCCCTCTTGCCGACGGCCTGACATTGCCAAATTCCTTGACATGTGGCCTCCCGTCTGGACCTACGGTTATCTGGTAACCGTAGTAATACGGAAATGTGCGTGTCGCATCAGAGGGGTTCATTTCGCGTACAGTCCTGAACATCCTGTTCAGCATCTCCTCTGCTTCAGAGAACTCCCTGTCCATGTCCTCGAACACCCGTTTTCCGAAATCCCAGTCTCTCCACATTTCTTTCATTTTCACCTGTCCTAACTTATGCCATAAAGGAATATTTATTCATTACTCACACGATGTGTGTAACGTGCTTTCAAAAGTCGTGTCTACAAACAAAATCAAAAAATCAGTGGAGTATTGACGACTCGATTTCTCTTTCTTCGTCTGACAGGCTCTCGACTGATTCACCACAGGGTAGAGGGGCGCTTCTGTCGACTCTGTATTTGAATACATCTGCATAGTCCATTCCCAGGATAACGTTCCTGCCAACCGCTATGATCTTCTCCTTCGGCACATCGAACCGCCAGTCGTAGTGTCCCCACACTACTATCTTGTCTGCTGTCTCCTTCATCACATGTCCCACATGTTCCTCATCCTGTGTCCTAACTCCTTTGTTGAACAGCGAGTTTGGATACTTGCCTTCATAGGTGGCCAGGTCTACATCCCGTTGCAGATTCCACACTGGCACCGCCCTTCCTGTCGGCAAAGGCTCGTCCCTGCTCACTTTATACTTTCTTACAATCTCGTGAAAGGGCAGGTCTATCAGCACGTTTCTGCTTGCAAACCGAATAGCAGATTTTGGTATGTCATACCTGTCGTCGCCTATTTCGCCGAACACTACGATCTTGTCGTCAGCTTCGCGTACCACCCACCCTATGTGCGGCGTGTCAAGAGCCATTACTCCTTTGTTGAAGTAGTAGTTTGCCGATGTCATGCCAATCACCGAGCACGTGTTTAGCAGCAGAAAAATATAAGACTTACTCACAATGTGTGAGTAATACTAAGAAACTTGCGGATGGGGCGTGCCATTGACCACTTCTGCATATAGTTGAATTCCACGTGGTCATTGAATAACGTGGTTGTACGCTTTTGCTTCCAGTACTTCTAGGTCAGGTACACTTGGAAGTTGATGGGTGCCATCTGCACCATTCGAATCTTTTGTAGCTAAACCCATCTCTCTGACAACAATGCAATGACCTGTGCACTAACGAATAGAAATCATATTTTCTTTGCAAACTCTAATGAATGTTGTTAGTAGCAATATTAACATGTCATCAAGCGAAATCCCACGATGCAACGAATGCGGCCAGTTATTTGACACAGTAGAGGCGCTTGAGGAGCATGTGGAAGAAGAGAGGAGAGACAAGGAGTTTCGAAACAAAGGGTACGATGATGGCTAGGTGAATGGAGCGAGCTAAAAATACTGATTTTCTAGTCCTAAATTCCTGTTCATGCACTGATTGGGGGATATCATGACGATTTCTCTTTCTGCAATTGTTAGGACTTCCCTTGCATATGGCTGCCCTCCATATGGACGGCCATCGAATCTTGCCTGCCTATTACTGACCTGCAGTAAGGACAAACGGCCTCTCTTTCTGCTTCGCCACGCGAGTATTCCACCTCGGCCAAGTCAATGTTGTGGCTGGGCATGTTTCCTATCACTGTCTTGAGCGTGATCAGGCCCATAACGCTGCCATCGGGCTTGACGACGGGCAGTCTTCTTATCTGCCTCGACTGCATCAGCGCAATGGCGTCCCTTACAGAGGCACTCTCTTCTATTGTGACAAGCGGGCTAGTCATGACCTGGCCTATCGTGACTTTGTATGGGCCCCTATTTTCTGCCATCACCCGATATAGAAAATCCCTCTCTGTAAGAATGCCTACAACTTCACCGTCTTTTGACACCAGTATGCTGGAAACATCTCTGTTGCGCATTGTCTTGACCGCTATTCCTACCAGCGTGTCGTGTGGAAGAGAAACAAAGTCTGGCTCTGCAATGTCGCCTACCCTTTTGATAAGAGCGCTCAAGATCGTTTGATTTATCACCTTCTCGACCTCCGCAGCAGTACGCACGCCATCAACTATAAACCTGAATTTATTTTTTTTTTAAAAAGATGGGCCCGATCATGCTAGGCATCCAGGGCAATTTTTTCGCCTTGAGCAAGTGATTTGCAATCAAAAGTTATGGATAAATACTGGTTACACACATAAGGTGAGCAAGGTGTTGCATATGGAAAAACTATGCAGGGCATGCGGAGCAGAGCTGGTATCTGTGCAATCCTGCAAATACTGCGGCGAAACTATTTGCTGGAGATGCGAGAATTGCCTGAGGTTGAAAGATTCGGTCCACTCTCATAGTGAGGTAATGAAGCCCTTGATTGCCAAGTAAGTAGCCGCAGTTATTTGTTTTAGAACAATGCAACTAGACACTAATCGCTTTTTTTAATCAGACGGCGGGGCGGTTGATACATGGGCTTAGAAAAGAAAGTTAAAATAACCCGTTACACACATGTTGTTACTAACATAGGTGGAAACTATGTCAGCGCAACAACAACAACAAGTTCCAATTGTTCTACTGAAAGAAGGGACTTCTGAAACAAAAGGCAACCAGGCGCAGAAAAACAACATCATGGCTGCAAAGACAATCGCTGAAATCGCTCGCACATCACTGGGACCCCGGGGCATGGACAAGATGCTAGTCGATTCTCTTGGCGACGTGACTATAACAAATGACGGCGCCACAATTTTGAAAGAGATCGACGTACAACATCCTGCCGCCAAGATGATGGTGGAAATAAGCAAGGCTACAGACAACGAAGTCGGTGATGGAACGACTTCGACTGTAGTGCTTGCAGGCTCGCTTCTCGAGAAGGCAGAGGACCTCATCACAAAGAACGTCCACCCGACTGTCGTAGTCGAAGGCTTCAGGAAGGCCTCTGCAAAGGCGATAGAAACATTGCGTGAGATCGCCATCAGAGTTGAACCGACAGACAAGGCATTCTTGAACAAGATAGCAAAGACATCGATGGCTTCCAAGATGGTGTCCGCGGATTCCAAGGAGCTATCTGACATGGTAGTTGACGCAGTGCTTGCTGTTGCTGAAAACTCAGGCGAAGGAAGCAGGGTGGACATCGACAACATCAAGGTGGAGAAAAAGGCAGGTGGCAGCATAAGCGACACCAAGTTAATCCACGGCATCGTGCTGGACAAGGAAGTAGTCCATGCAGGCATGCCCAAGAGGATCGAAAATGCAAAGATTGCAGTCGTCAACTCTGCGCTTGAAATCGAAAAGACAGAGTTTGACGCCAAGATAAACATCAACTCTCCGAACCAGATGCAGCAGTTCATTGACGAAGAGAACAAGATGCTAAAGGCAATGGTGGATAAAGTAACGGCTGCTGGTGCAAACGTGGTTATGTGTCAAAAGGGGATTGATGACATTGCGCAGCACTACTTGACAAAGGCTGGAGTCTTGGCTGTCCGCAGAATAAAGGAAAGTGATATGTACAAGCTTTCAAGAGCAACAGGAGCAAGAATCGTAAATAACCTTGACGAGCTTTCTGCGACTGACTTGGGATATGCCAGAGTAGTTGAAGAGCGCAAGGTGGAGACTGACAGGTGGGTCTTTGTCGAGGAATGCAAGAACCCAAAGTCGGTGAGTATTCTTGTCAGGGGCGGATCTCAGAGGGTCGTTGATGAAGCCGAGAGGTCTGTTCACGACGCGCTGATGGCTGTAAAGGATGTCGTTGAATACCCACACGTGCTTGTGGGCGGCGGAGCTCCTGAGGCGCTTGCAGCACTGAGGCTGAGGGAGTGGGCGTCGAGCCTTTCAGGAAGGGCACAGCTGGCTGTGGAAAAATTTGCAGACGGCATCGAGACCATACCGATAGTGCTCGCAGAAAACGCCGGTATGGATCCTCTGGATACGCAGGTGCAGCTCCGCTCAAAGAGCACGACTGGGAAGGCCCGCTATGGCATTGACGTGATGAACGGCAAGGTCGCAGACCTTGCTGCAAAGGACATCTATGAGCCGCTGGCAGTCAAGGAGCAGGTAATCAACGCAGCCACAGAGGCAGCTTGCATGATTCTGCGCATAGACGACGTAATAGCCGCAAGCAAGCCCAAGGACGTGCCCAGATGCCCATCAAGCGGGATGGGTGGCGGTGGCGGCATGAGCGACATGGACATGTAATGTGATGTAATCACATGTCCATTTCATTTTTATTTCGATGGTGAACAAACAAGAGTGACATTGGATTCTGACGCCATTTTAGACATACTGGGAAATGACACGCGGCGCAGGATACTCGCTGCTCTTGCTGACGAACCGATGTATTTCAACCAGCTCGCAAAAGAGATAGACATAGGCCAGCAGGCCATGTTGCGTCATGTTGAAGCTCTGGAGAAGATCGGGCTTATTGAAACTTACGCTGAGAAAAGCGACTTTGGCGCGCCAAATAGAAAGTACTACAAGCTGAGCTCTGCCTTTACTCTGACGATTTCCCTCTCAGAGGATGACTTTTCAATCACAAATAAGAAAATCGAGGCGTCGCCTAACAAGGAATCGAAAAAACGCTACAAGAGGCTTGACTCAACACCTGAAGAGGTAGGGGCGGCAGTTTCGTTGCTCCACGACAGCCTTGAAGAGATAGACGAGGACATTGCCGAGCTGGAGTTGCAACTAAACGACCTTCGGGCGTTGAGGCAGAACATCTTGCGCCGTCTGCATGAAATTGGCGTGAACAAGTTTGAGGATGAGGAACGCAGAATCCTTTACATGATGGTCAGGGAATCCCCAGAGTCAATAACCGAACTATCAGAGATGCTTGACAGAAAAGAGTCTGCAGTAAGGGAAGCGATTGCGAGAATGAAGAATAGGATGCAGAGCCAGTCAATGTCGATTGACATTTTTGACAAGTTCTAGTGAGGGTGAGAGGCGGGAGCGTTTGCACTAGCGCACGGAAAAACTATCCTTTTATTCAGTTCTAACAGTATCAAGATGCAGTGCGTACCAGCAAAGCTGGATTAATGATTATTGCATTTGGATTATTTCTAATGCTATGTCCGGCAGCGGTGTTTGCCCTCTATATCCCGGTGAATTTTATCCCACTTTTCCTAAATCCCATTACGCTTGCACTGTTTGCTTTTGGCGCGGTTTTCGTGTCGCTTGGGATTTACTTCTATGTCATTGGAAAACGTCAGGTTTGAGGCTTTACAAAATACATCATCATCAGCAGCAGCACTGTTACACTCCTTTTCGTCAGCAGCTATTGTTACACCATGAGACAGAGAGATAAAAAAATCGCTATTGTGTCGTACCTAGTTGGGAGTTTTTTCTACCAGTATTATGTATAATTACAATACTTTTGCTCAACGAATAAGCGAAAATAGATCGGGGCACAGTATACTTTCCATTTTCATTATCATTATCATCATCGTTAGTATTTCTCCCATTATATACTTGCCATTAGCAACAGTTGGGCGGAAGGATCTTCAGGTAATAGTTAATGTTGTGTAGCCACCAGTCCCTATATCATCTAGAAGCCTATTTGGCCGGCCGACTGACTTGACCGTTTGAAATGCGTCGATGCCACGAAAGTAGCAATAACAAAAGTTGCCGCAACAATGATGCCGATTAGTCCCAGGGGAAACTCGGGCGCGACTACGCATGGAAACATTGCATCCTGCGGTGTCTCCAAGGGTATGAAATTCACGCCTGACACTGTTACGATAGCCATGCCATAGTCGTCTATGTTCAACTTCGCAGGAATGGTCACAACCCCCTCTGCTGTGTGCAAAACAGATTGTCCAGTTGACTCGGCAGCATTAAAAAATTCATCCGTCAACGCGCCTTCTGTAATGTTCTTGATTACAAAGTTATAGTCAACATGGCGCTGAATACTCTGAGTCTGGTTGTTGATGAAGGTTATAATGAAATTTTGTGTCTGATTTTCCGGTAAATAGTCGATACCTAACCTAACAGTAACACCAATGTCTACCAGACTTATTTCTCCAGGAGTAGTAAAGTCGTCACAGAATGCACTTGCATCAGAAGGCACAACGCCCACGGCGGTGGCAGTAGCAGTAGAAAGGAGGATGATGAAGATGATGGGGCTAATTGGGAGTTGGAATCTCATGCTACTCCATTAGTACATGGGTTATTGAGCTTTTGCCGGTCATTAAGCGGTCCTTGGCAGTGTTGCTATCTAATACGATTACTTGCGTTAGTATATTTGCGCTTTTTAATGTCCTAGCGGCGCCGTTACGCGCCCTGGGCTAAGAGTTTATGAAGAGGGAGAGAGAGATGTGTCATGGCAGCCGCCAAGGTAACAGTACCGGAATTGCAAACTTGGTTCCGCCGCAAGAACATCGTGATATATAATCATCCTGTGCAAAACGTTACATTACTTGTAATTGACACACGATTACGACGCGGGATGCCTCTTGTTTTTAGAGATGTGCCAGACTATGAAAGAAATAGCTCAGGCGCTCCCCTCTCTCTGCCGGAACAACCTGCCCATAATTGCAGCCAAAAACCCTCCATACTATTTGTCGTAAACTAGTATGCCAAAGTCCGCCTGGCCCAGGCTTGCAGACGTTGGACACTCATTTTCCAAGTGAAGTAAGACCCCCGAAGTACTCACTGCCGCCTTCATGATGTCAAAGCATACAACACCGGTATTCATAGTAACGATGGCACTGTCGTCAAAATCTACTCCGCTTATTGAACAAGATACCGTCGTCTGTTGTCCAGCATTAACCACCTTGGTTGCTTCTGCACTGTCCGCCCTACACTGAGCAAAGATTAACTTTGTCACGCCTTGCAATTCAGCAGCTCCTACCGCGTCTGTCGCTATTTCAGCTGCCTTTACTTCACCATCTTTGATTTTGGCGGCTGTTATTGCATTTCCTGCAACATCTGATGTTCCGACACATCCTGTACATTGTACATCTGTAGCTATCACTGCAGCTATTGCCTGTGGAACTGGCGACATGATAAAAGCGCCAGCGACAAAGGCTCCAATGATGAATGCACCTATTTTGAGGGTAATCATACGCTTGCAATCAGCGGTAAGTAGAATAAAACTAGCTATGGAATAGAGAAGGCGTATGTTTCTCAAGCACATATCACAGCCGCCACTTCTTTGGACAGTCGCTCTGCCTAATAGTCAGTCGCGGGTATTGATAGATGTCTTCTGCATCTGTAACTTGAATATCCCTCTGCCCTTCTCTCAGGGGCCCGCTAGTAGTTGCCACACATATACCCTCCTTCCTTTCCCATGGGCCCTTGGGGACGGCAGCGTCTAAACCAACCGGGAGCTGCTATTGGTTTGTGATCAATTGAATGTCCGAATTTTCGACATAGTAGGTGGTTGCCCTAAAGAAAGAGCTGTGGGCATCGACGCCATCATTTAGGTCAAATATACTTACTCGCAACTGGTTACAGGCAAAGGCATCACTCATAGTCTCTATTTCTGAAGGTCCATCTAGATTTTCGTGACTCTTTATTGAGATAAGGCCGTCACTACTATAGCAGTCAACGCTAACCCTGTTGCCTGCAGCTACATTTAATGCAGCAGATAGTGCACCACTGTATGAAACTCCATTCTTAAATCCTAGGATTACATAGGAGGTTCCTTGTCCATCCGACGCGTCAATCTCCAGGTCGGCGTTTATCGTTTTTGGCACTGCGGCCCCGCCTGAAAGTCTACCAATACTTGATTGTATATCATCTGTATCAGCTTGGATACTTTCCAGTTGATCGTCTATTAAGGACTGGTCAGCTGGATCTTCGGGAAGTTTGTCAGTCTTGGCCTCTATGCCATCAACAAAGTTGTAGATGTGCGAAAGCATATGCGATGTGCTGTTTGTGATGTGAGCTGACGCTTGAGGGACAAAAATACTGACTGCAAGGACTGCCAGAATCCCTATTGAAAGGAATTTCCAAGTATTCTGAGATACTACCATATATGTCCTTCCCGGATTAGAGCATGTATATTTCACTTGCTCATCGTTTGATAAGTTTTGCATTTTCTACAGAGTGCTTTGTTTGCCTTTCAGCGCGAGATTGTTTCGCTCATTGGTAGTATCACCATCTGAATTTACCGTCATGCTGCTGCGTGAATATGCCCCTATGTGGTCCAGTATGATTGCTGTATCGACCTTTATCTCAAAGCCTGCAGCGCGGGCCTTCTCGCAAAAGTAATGATCCTCAGGCACCTCCGGGGTATATTCGAACCATGGTTTTGTGACTTTCTCAAACACTTCTCTCTTTATCAGCATGCAAAAACTGCCAACAGAATTGACGGAGCACATCAAGTCAGGCTAGGCGTTTTTGCGCGCCTTGTTTCTATAATCGCCTTTATCAATTCTGCCTTATCCGCAATTGTTGCTATGAGAGCCTCTACTCCCATCGCAAAAGGCTGCTTTTCTAATGAATCAATTTCCTTTTCTTCTCCTGCTTCAACTGCTGTTTCAGTTGCAAATAGTAATAGTTTCTGTTGTTGCTTGTGCTGCTGTTGTTGCTGATGATGTTGTTTTTGTTCTTTCATTTTAACGAGCGCACGTACTACTATCACCTTCGCGCTATTTAGTAATTTGAGAGATTGTTATTGTTAAGAGGTTGTGTATTTGCATGGTGAAATTCTGAATACTATTTTGCCGAATAATCTTCCAGCTAAAATTCGCACGCCAATTTTCGCATTGTTCTAGTTTCGTCGCCTCCCGCTGCTTTTTTTGAACTCGGATAATGTAAAAAAAGCGCCGAAACCGGAACAGTGCACTCAACAACCAGTGACCAAACGAAGATTTGACAGCGCCTGCAATTACGTCAAATGAGCCTAGATTACTCTACCAGAGACTTTTTGCCATTTCAATGATAAAACTGTCCGAACACGCCACTGGCACCATACTTTTATTTCAAAGATGTCGGACTGGGACCTGTATCAACATCTTCAAGACCAGTCCATATAGTCGGAGGCTGCATATTCGTTCTTGTGACCCCTTGAGCAAGCGTGAGACGGGTCGGAGACTGCGACCTCTAGCTTGTAATCCTCGCTGCTGCCTTCCGGGACATAGTGACCTCCAAATACTTCACCGCAGGTTCTGCACTTCAACATTAGCATTGGCACTAGAATTATCACATGCCTCTGCTTTTTAATCGCAAGGCTGTCCTTCGGACGATTTCCTTGCTTATCTCTTCGCGCTTTATCTGTTCTCCCCGCCGTCCGGGGGTTATCAACTCTTGGTGAGCTACCTGTTTAATTTCGTCCAATAGCTCATCAGTCTCAAAATGCGTGCTAGTCGAATTGCTCACTTTTTTCTTTCGCAGTTCGATGGCGTACAGCTGTCTAAAGTTCATTTCTTGTTCCCTATCGGTTATCAATTAGAAATCACATCCTCTGCTACCAGGGCGATACCGCTGCCTTTCAGTGACAATCATGGTAGGGCATGACTTTGTGGTATCGGTCGAGCGCAATTGTCTCGCTATCCCGGCTGCGCCGTTCTCTGATTTTGCGTATTCCTCCCCGACAATGTCATAAACCCCCGGTACTTCAATTGCGTCTGCAACACCAGAGACTTTCCTCACATGTTGGCTGTTGCTCTTTTCGGCCCCTGCGTCACGGTTCAAAAAAACAAAATCTTTACACATGTGATTACGTTATACATCACCAGTATAAAAGTAAATTTTGTCGTAAACTAATGGCAATGAAAAGTGAATTCTGAAGATGAGGCTGAAATTGAAAGTACGGCGCAGTTACTTGCTCAGCAGTGCCAGAGTTTATGAGAGATTATGTTAAGCACCCGCCAAGGTAACAAAACCATTTGGAATATGTGGGGTATTTATTGGAGCTCTTTTTCAAAGCCTGCGCTACTGCTCCGGATTTCTCTTGCTTCATTCTCTTAAATTCTTTAAATGCCAAGCAAAACAAATTCGTTTGTCTGGTTATATTGCCCTTCTTTTTCTAACCAGCTCAAAACCCATCAGGACCGGCATTATTATGGCGAATGTGGCGCCGCAATGGTCAGACTTTAGGCGCGATAATACCATAGACGGGTGTGTACACTATCTAGGCTTTTAACCATCTTTTTTGCGTCTGTATTCAGCGCTCAACCTTTTGCATTAGCAGAGCAGAGATAG